>JBGSBQ010000535.1:0-3325 GCA_041730475.1 Sphingomonadaceae bacterium | reverse complement strand
GTGGCGCTGCACGCCGAGGCAGCAGCCACGCTGGGAGTACAAGTGGGCACGCTACGCAAAGGCCTGTTCTTCAGTTCCGGCCTGCTGACGGCGAGTGCTGTCACCAGTGCCGGCAGCATCGGCTTTGTCGGACTGATCGTGCCGCATGCCTGCCGTTTTGCGCTGGGCCCCGACCATCGGGCCCTGACCCCGGCCGCGACACTGGCCGGTGGCACCTTCCTGGTATTGGCCGACACGCTGGCCCGCACCATCATCGCACCGCAGCAGCTGCCGGTCGGCGCCGTCACGGCATTGATCGGCGCGCCGGTGTTCCTGTACCAACTGCACCGCTTGCGCAAATGATGATCCAGACCCACCAACTCTCCCTGAGTACCGGCCAGCGCACACTGGTGACTGGCCTGGACTGGCACGTCGATGCCGGCAAATGCTGGAGCATCATCGGCCGCAACGGCGCCGGCAAAAGCACCTTGCTGCGCACGCTGGCCGGACTGCGGCAGCCCGATAGCGGCAGTATCAGCATCGCTGGCAGGCCGCTGGCGCAATGGCCGCTGGCCGAACTGGCGCGTCAGCGCGCCTTTCTGGCGCAGAGCCGCAGCGACGCCTTTGCCTACAGCGTAATCGAAACCGTGCTGTCGGCGCGCCACCCCTATCACGACAACCGCTATTGGGAAGGCAGCGACGATCACGCCTTCGCCATGCGTGCGCTGGAGTCGATGGAAGTGGCAGAACTGGCGGCGCGGGATGTGCGCACGCTGTCCGGCGGCGAGCGCCAGCGCGTCGCCATCGCCGCCATGCTGGCGCAGAACACGCCGCTGCTGCTGCTGGATGAACCCGCCAACGCGCTCGATCTCGCGCATCAGGTCAGCGTCATGGGCCTGCTCGCGCAGCTATGCCGTGAACAGAACAAGACCGCCATCATGGTCGGCCATGACCTGACGCTGGCACACTCGGTGTCCAGCCACGCACTGCTGCTGATGGGCGATGGCAGCTGGCTGGCCGGGCCGACCGCACACACCATGCAGCCTGAAATTTTGAGCGACTACCTTGGCCATCCGATCGACGTGATCCAGCATGGCCACCGCAGCATCTTCATCCCGAAAGAGAATTAAGCATGAACCAAGTCAATCGCGACGATGCCGACGGCATCAACCAGCGTCACCGCGTCCGCATGGAGCGCAAGAAGGCCATCATCGACGCCAAGATACTGGCCGCCGACAAGCAGATTGGCATCATCGTCGTCAACACTGGCAATGGCAAGGGCAAGAGCTCGAGCGGCTTCGGCATGGTAATGCGCGCCATGGGCAACGACATGAAGGTCGGCGTGGTGCAGTTCATTAAAGGCGGCATGGCCACCGGCGACGAAAAATTCCTGCGCCGCTTCCCGCAAGAGGTCAGCTTTCACGCCATGGGCGAAGGCTACACATGGGAAACGCAAGATCGCGAACGCGACATCGCCAAGGCCAAGCTGGCGTGGGAGCAGGCCAAGGTCTTCCTGACCGATCCTGCCATCGGCCTGGTGTTGCTCGATGAGCTGAACATCGCTCTCAAATATCACTACCTCGATATCGACACCGTCATCGCCGATTTGCTGGACCGCCCGCCGATGCAGCACGTCGTCATTACCGGCCGGGGCGCACCGCCCGAACTGATCGCCGTGGCCGACACGGTCACCGAGATGGAGGTCGTCAAACACGCCTTCAAGGCCGGCATCGGTGCGCAGGCCGGGATCGAGTGGTAATGGCCACAACCATCGCCGTGCAAGCTTTGCTGGTGGCAGCCGTGGCTTCGGGACAGGGCAAGACCAGCGTGACCGCAGCGCTGGCACGTAAGCTGGTCCGCCAGGGCAAGCGCGTGCGCGTCTTCAAATGCGGGCCGGATTTTATCGATCCCATGCTGCTGGAACGCGCCAGCGGGGCCCCGGTCAAGTCGCTCGACCTGTGGATGGTGGGCTCTGAACTGTGCCGCCAGCAGCTGGCACAAGCCGCTGCCGAAGCAGACGTCATCCTGATCGAAGGCGTCATGGGCCTGTATGACGGCACGCCCTCCTCGGCGGATCTGGCACGTGCGTTTGGCGTGCCGGTGATGGCGGTCATCGACGCCTCCGCCATGGCGCAGACAGCCGGTGCGCTGGTGCATGGCCTGCGCGATTATGGTCCGGTGCAGATGGCCGGTGTGATCGCCAACCGGGTCGCCAGCGCCGGCCACGCCAGCATGATCGCCGCATCGCTGCGCGACATCCCGCTATTCGCCACGCTGCCGCGTCAGACCGAATCGCTGCCGGAGCGCCATCTTGGATTGGTGCTGCCGGACGAAGTCGGCAACATCGACGCCCTGCTCGATCAACTGGCCGAGCAGCTCGCATTTGATGACGCGGCATGGGCCGGACTGCCGCCGGTTCATTTTGAGATCCCACCAGCGCCAGCGCCGGGCATACCACTGCTGGCCGGGAAGACCATCGCCATTGCCCGCGACGCGGCCTTCATGTTCCTGTACCCGTCCAATCTCGATACGCTGCGTGAACTCGGCGCCACGCTGCGCTTCTTCTCGCCGCTGGCCGATGAAGCGGTACCGTCGGATGCGGATGCGATCTGGCTGCCCGGCGGCTATCCGGAACTGCACGCGGCGACGCTGGCAGCGAATGCACAGTGGCGGGCATCGATCCGCCGCCACCATGCGCAAGGCACGCCGGTATATGCCGAATGCGGCGGCATGATGGCGCTGGCCGAAACGCTGACCGACGCCAGCGGCCAACGCTGGCCCATGGCCGCGCTGCTGCCCGGTAACGTCGCCATGCAAAGCCGGCTCGCCGGTCTTGGTTCGCAAGAGTTGGAGACGCCTGCCGGTCAACTTCGCGGCCACACCTTCCACTACTCGACGCTGAGCACCGTGGTACCGGCCAGCGCCCACACCAGCAAACATCCGTCCGGTCTGCAGGGCGAGGCGGTGTACCGGCTTGGCGCGCTGACGGCATCCTATTTCCACGCCTACTTTGCGTCCAACCCGGCAGCCAGCGCCGCACTCTTCCTGCGGAGCACAGAAGCATGACCTGCACCCTGATACTGGGCGGTGCGCGCTCCGGCAAAAGCCGCCACGCCGAGCAGCTGGCGCGGGACTCGGGTAAAGAAGTGGTCTACATCGCCACCGCGCACGCCGGTGATGAGGAAATGGCGGCACGGATTGCGCAGCATCGCACGCAGCGGCCATCACACTGGATCACCGTCGAACAGCCGCTGGCCCTTGCTGACGCTATCGCCACATGGCGCGCGCCACACCGGCTGCTGTTGGTCGACTGCCTGACCCTGTGGCTGACCAACCTGTTGTTAAG
>JBGSBQ010000534.1:0-3336 GCA_041730475.1 Sphingomonadaceae bacterium | reverse complement strand
CGCTGGCGCAGACGGTGCGCCTGCGCGAAGAAAACGTGAAGGTCAATCAGCGCCGCTTCGACCTGGGCGACATCGGCGAATTCGACCTGTCGCGCGCCAAGACCGAGCTGGCGACGGCACGTGCCGAGGCGATCGGCCTGCAACGCCAGCGCGTTACTACCGAGCATGCGCTGGCGGTCCTGCTGGGCAAACCGGCGGCCAGCTACACGGCCGGCGCCAGCCCGCTGCTGGACAGCACGCTGCTGCCGGTGGTCCCGGCCGGCATGCCGTCGACCTTGCTGGAACGGCGTCCCGATATCGCTGCCGCGCAGCGTGCCATGCAAGCGTCGAATGCGCGCATCGGCGTGGCGCGCTCGGCCATGTTCCCGGCGCTGACCATCAGCGCCAATGGTGGCGGCACGGGCGCCAACCTGGCGGACGTGTTCAAGTGGAGCAGCCGTTCGTGGATGCTGGGCGCGCTGATGTCGATGCCGCTGATCGATGGCGGCCGCAATACAGCCAATATCGCGCGCAGCGAGGCGGCGCTGGAAGAATCGGTGGGCAGCTATCGCCAGAGCGTGCTGCAGGCGTTTGCCGAGGTTGAGGATAACCTGGCGGGCCTGCGCATTCTGGCGGGGCAGACGCAGCAGATCGATGAGGCGCTGGTATCGGCGCGTCGTTCGGCCGATCTGGCGCAGAAGCTGTACACGGCGGGGCGGTCGAGTTATCTGGATCTGCTCGATGCGCAACGCAATCTGGCCAGTGTCGAGCGCAGTGCGGTGCAGTTGCGGGGCAATCGTGCGGTGACGACGGTAGCGCTGATCCGCTCGCTGGGCGGTGGCTGGGGCGATAATCAGCCAAATCAGCCAAATCAGCCGGTGAGCAACCTGCAAGCCAGCCACTAAAAGGAACGGCGCGCATCAATGATGCGCGCCGCGCTCCGACTTAAGGCCACCCCGCCGACCAGCTAGCTTGTCATTCCCACGTAGGCGGGAATCCATACGCCACCGGGGACGCTGCGATGTACCGGGCGCAACGGCGGGTTTGTCGAGGATGCCCTAAAGGGGCAAAATTACTTGGTCACTACTGGAGCCGGGGCCGATGCAGCTGCATCGGCCTTGGCTTTTTCTGCTTTATGGTGGGCCTTGGCTTTGCTGACTTTCGCATCAGCCTTGGCGCTTGCTACGTCCTTGGTGGCTTCGGCGACGGCTTTGGTTTCCTTGGCATCGGCTTTCGCATCGGCCTTGCTTTCTTTAGCGTCAGCCTTGGCGACGGCTTCGGTTTTCTTGGCTTCAGCTTTCACAGCAGCCGGGGTGCTGGCGGCTGGGGTTTGTGCGAAGGCTGCGGTTGCGAACAGGCCGGCGATCAGGGTAGCGATAAGTTTGTTCATGATGAAGTCCTTAATGAGTTGAAGTACCTGGGTATCAGAGCCGGGACAATTCCCGTGTCACTGAGCAGAAAACGGCCGCTGCCGGTGTCGCGTTGACGGCTATTACATTCGCTTACAAGCAAGTCGTTCCGGTCCCCGGTCGCTGGTGCCAGTGAATCTTCAAAAGCTGGCGCGCGGCAGCCCGTGGCCCGGCGTTCGATGCCGACCAGCCGCCGCCTGCGGGCAGGCGGGAACGGTAGCGGTGGGGCACCGGCCCCAAGCATGGTGAATTTGCGCGCGGATACCGCCAGGCACAGGACTAGCGATAGCGAAAGCGACAAATTAATTACCTGATGGAAATAAAACAAGAAATTTATGAGTCTGATATACAAAAAATATTGCTAATTATGAACTTTATGGCACACTATCGTGGATGGTAATTTTAATAATAAGGAACGATCGTGGGGAGTATGCATAATGGCGGATTTTGATAGCCGGCAAGGTAGCGTAGGTGTATTTGTTAACCTCACAGGCGAACGCCGCGCCGCGTTCCAGGAAAGTTGCGGCGAACTGTTTTCCCGGCTGATTCTCGCTGACAACGTCGACGAGGCGTGTGCGGCGCTGGGACGTCACAAGGTCGACTTGCTGGTGCTGGACTTGAACGGTTTTGACGACCTGAGCCAGCTGGCCGGCGCCGGTGCCCTGATCCGCAGTCGTAATGGCGCGCCGGTACTGGTACTGTGCCCCTACCGCAAGACGGCATGGATACCGGAACTGATGGCATGCGGTGCGTTGCATTACCGCATCTGCCCGATCCTCGACGATGAAATGCAGCAAGCGGTGGAGCAGGCGCTGGCGCCGGTGTTCGACGCGGCGGCAGCGGCCCAGCAGCAGTTGCTGGACAAGGAAAAGGAGCTGCGCGACCTGCTGACCATTCAGCGCAGCCTGCAACGCGCGTTGAGCAGCGTGGACGATATTGCTACCATGTCGGCGCAGATTTGCCTGGCGCTGTGCAGCTTCCCCGGCGTGCGGCACACTGCGCTACTGCATATGAAAGAGCGCGGCGACTTGCAGCTGGTGGCGCAGGAATCGCGTAACCATCTCGACCTGAGCCGCTTGCTGCAACGCCGCGACCGCTTGCTGCAATCGCCGCTGCGCGACGTGTTCCCGGCCTTGCTGGCCGTCAGCGATGGCGAGCTGGTGTTGCTGGATGCGCCGGAAAAAGCCGGTGATCCGGAGCTGGCCGTCAGCCTGCACGACCGCGAAGTACGGATGGTACTGGCGCTGCCGCTGCGCAGCGATCCCACCGCGCCGATCCAGGGTGCGGTCTGCCTGATGTTCGACCGTCACCTGCATTTCTCGCGCGAACAGTTCGCCTGCTTTGCCAGTCTGGCGCAATTCGTCAGCTTCGGTCTGGGCATGAGCGAGCTGAAGCACCAGAACGATGCACTGTCTGGCCAGCTGACGCAAATGAGCACGATCGACGCACTGACCGGTGTGGCCAACCGCCGCAAGGGCGAAGAGATGCTGGACACCGAGATCCGCCGCGCGCGCCGCTATGGCCTGCCGCTGGCGGTGATCACCTTCGACATCGACAACTTCCGTTCGGTCAACGATCTGTACGGTTACCCGATCGGAGATCAGGCCCTGCGCACGGTCGCCGAAACGGTACTGGGCCGGCTGCGCACGTCGGACACCTTGGCCCGCATGCGGGGCGAAGAGTTCATGATCGTCGCCACCCACACCTGCGCGATCGACGCGTTGAAACTGGCTGAAAAGCTGCGCGAAACCATCGCCCAGACCAGCCTGCCAGGTTGCGACACGGTCACCATCAGCCTCGCGGTAGCGCAGGTCCAGCCAGACGAAGGCGGCCCGACCGTGCTCGACCGTCTCGACGCCGCCTTGCACCGCGCCAAGCGCTCCGGCCGCAACTGCGTCGAACTGGCCATGCAATAAAGTTCCAGCAACACCGGGGTGGGGGGGGGGGG
>JBGSBQ010000533.1:0-3339 GCA_041730475.1 Sphingomonadaceae bacterium | reverse complement strand
CTTGCTCAATATGACTCAGCCTTATATGCAGACCTTGCCGCACCTATCGCAATATGTGCCGATTAAAGATGCAACACGCGCCATTTTAAGAGGATCTAAGATTGCAGGAAGTGCCATGAAGAATGGCACAGCACCAAAAGGATACGAGGCAGAATACAATCGTGCTGTTCGTGAAGGTGTTGTTGACCCGCAAAACGTTTTTATGTTGAGTGGTGTTGAGCGCGGAAAAACAGGCGCAAGTAACAGTGATGCCATGTTCGCTGTCGCGGATATCCAGCCATGGCGCGGCGCGCGCATCCAGTGCAGCGGCTTCCTCCCGCGTTATCGGCGGGAAGAAATGCGTGTGGATGTCGATCACCGGGCCGGAACTGCGCCCGGCGCTCATGCTGCGCTCCCGGCTCCAGATTGTCCGTGCGCCAGCTTCCCCGGATGCACGCTCTGGCAATGCGGGCAGACCCGCAGGCTGGCGTCACCATAGAAGCGTTCAAACAGCGGCGGCAGGTCGTTGACGATGCTTTGCAACTGGGTCTCGAAGCGGTGCACCAGATGGTTGCAGGACAGGCAGTACCACTCAAAGCCATCGAGCATGCCTTCCGGGCGGCGGCGTTCGATGACCAGGCACAGGCTGTCGGCCTCGGGACGCTGCGGCGAATGGCGCACATGCGGTGGCAGCAGGAAGATATCGCCCTCCTTCAGTTCCACCTTCTCGATGCGGCCCTCGTGCATCACGTTCAGGTAAGCGTTGCCCTTGAATTGATAGAAAAATTCTTCCAGCGGATCGTCGTGGTAATCGGTGCGCTGATTCGGGCCGCCGACTACGGTGACGATGAAATCGGCGTCCTGCCAGACTTGCTGGTTGCCGACCGGTGGTTTCAGCAGATGCGAGTGTTCCGCGATCCACTGCTGGAAGTTGAAAGGTTTGCCGTACTTATACATAGTGTCTCCTGCCGTTATTTTATAGGGTGGTAGGCAATTGCCTTGATTTCGATGAGCAGATGCGGGTGCGGCAGTTGGTGCACGGCGACCGTGGTGCGGGTCGGGCCGTCGATATCGAAGTACTCGCCATAGACCTCGTTGTAGCCGCCAAAGTCGTTCATGTTGACCAGGAAGGTACTGATCTCGACCACGTCCGCCAGATCGGCACCGGCGCTGCGCAGGATGTCGCGGATGTTGTCGATCACTGCGCGGGTCTGCAGCGCGATATCAAGCCGCGTGGTGCCCATGGCATCAACTTCGACCCCGACCAGCGTGTTGTCCGGGCGGCGCGAGCTGGTGCCGGACACGAACAAGAAGTCGCCGGCCCGCTTCAGGTGCGGGAACTTGCCGCGTGGCGTGGCCTTGCCGGCCACCAGATGGGCCTCCGTGTGCGGCTGGTTCATGGCTGGCCTCCGGTCAGGAATTCGGCCCGGCCCAGACCACCGATGTCGACACTGACATGCAGTCCCGGCGCCAGCGCTTCGGCGGCGGTCGCGGCACCAGCCATGATCAGCGAGCCGGCCGGCAGCACCAGGCCGGCGGCGCTGGCCAGCTGCGAAGCCTGCACCACACTGCGCAACGGGTTGCCGAGGATGGCGCCAGTGCTGCCCAGCGCCACCGGCCGGCCATTGAAGCGCACTGTTACGCCGCGATTCTGCAGACCAGACAAGTCGGCGCTGAATTCGCCCACCACCACGCCGGCCGACGAACAGTTATCGGCCACCACGTCTTCCAGGCTGAATTTGAAATCGCGGTAGCGCGAATCGATGATCTCCATCGCTGGCGCCACACCGGCCAGATAGCTGGCCGCTTCCAGCAATGTCAGCGGCCGGTCGATCGGGCGGCTGGTCAGGAAGCACAGCTCCGGCTCGACCCGTGGGTGAATGAAGTCCGCCAGGTCGATCACGCTGCTTTCTTCATACAGCATGGCGTCCGTCAGCAAGCCCCAGATCAGGCTATCGACGCCCATCTGTATCATCTTGGCGCGGCTGGTGAAACCCAGCTTGACGCCCACCGGCAGTTCGCCGCGCGCATAGCGCCGCGCGATCGAGGCGCGCTGTACCCGATAGGCCTGCGCCAGACTACCGCCCTTCAGCGGCGCCAGCGGATCGATTTCCGTATGCTGGCAGGCTGCGTCATCGAGCAGCTGCGCCAGCGCTGCCACGTCCACCCCTGCTGCGGCATCGGCTGCGGCGAAGGCTGCATCGGCGTCAGTCAGCGCGGCGACGTGGTGAGCCACATCGGTCAAGTGCCACTGCGCGCGTTTCATGCGGCCTCCCGCTTGCTGCGTTGTTGCAGCAGGTCGAGCGCGACATCGACAATCATGTCCTCCTGACCGCCGACCATGCGGCGCCGTCCCAGCTCCACCAGAATGTCGGCGGTGGCGATGCCGTAGCGCTCCGCAGCCGCTTCCGCATGGCGCAGGAAGCTGGAATACACACCGGCATAGCCCAGCGCCAGCGTTTCGCGGTCAACCCGCACCGGGCGGTCCTGCAAGGGCCGCACCAGTTCCTCGGCGGCGTTCATCAGCGTGAACAGATCGGTGCCATGGTTCCAGCCCATGCGGTCGACCGCCGCGATGAAGACTTCCAGCGGCGCGTTGCCGGCGCCCGCGCCCATGCCGGCCAGCGAAGCATCAATCCGGTCACAACCATGTTCGAGGGCGACGATGGAATTCGCCACGCCCAGCGACAGGTTATGGTGCGCATGCATGCCAGTCTGGGTTTCCGGCTTCAGCACGTCCTTGAACGCCTGGAAGCGCTCGGCCACCTCGCGCATCGACAACGCACCGCCGGAATCGACCACGTACACGCATTCGGCGCCATACGATTCCATCAGCTTGGCCTGCTGCGCCAGCGCCTGTGGCGTGGTCATGTGCGACATCATCAAAAAGCCCACGGTATCCATGCCCAGCTTGCGCGCATGTTCTATATGCTGGCGCGAGATATCGGCCTCGGTGCAGTGGGTTGCCACACGCAAGGTGCGGGCCCCGGCCTGATAAGCGGCATCGAGATCGTGCACGGTGCCGATGCCGGGCAACAGCAAGGTGGCAATGCGCGCATGCTGCAGCACCTCGGCCACTGCTTCGATCCATTCCACATCGGTGTGCGCACCAAAGCCATAATTGAAGCTGGAGCCGCGCAAGCCGTCGCCTTGCGCCACTTCGATGCTGTCGACCTTGGCCGCATCCAGGGCGCGTGCAATCGCTACTGCCTGCTCCAGCGAATACTGGTGGCGGATTGCGTGCATGCCGTCACGCAGCGTCACGTCCGAGACGTAGATTTTTTTGTTCTGCTGTTTCATGCTGGGTCCTTTACTGTGCCAGCGCGTTGGCGGCGATGGTTTCCGCCGTGGCCAGCGCCG
>JBGSBQ010000532.1:0-3343 GCA_041730475.1 Sphingomonadaceae bacterium | reverse complement strand
GCCGTCGCTGAGCAGGAAGCTGAGCGCCGTCTTGTCGGGCTGGATGGGAATGTCGACATAGCCGCCGAAGCTGTCGCTGCTGCTCAGCATCAAGCGGTCGGTAATCCAGGTGCTGCTCGGATGCAGGGGGCCGTCCCAGGCGTACACGCCCCATAGTGCCGTATCGTTCTGGGCCCGGTGGTAATGCACGCGCAGCGTGGCGGGCGCCAGCGGCACGCTGCCACCGGCACGGGGCGCAGCGCCTGATTTGACGGCGCTGGCGGCCACGGGTGCGGCCTGGTCGGCCCCGGCGCCGCACGCGGCCAGTTGCAGCAGCATGGCTGCGCCCGCCAGCCAGGTTGTGGCTCGCGAAACAAAACTACAGCTAGTCCCCATCGCTGTTTCCCTGATTTTTTCGTTGTAATGGTATTCAAGCCCACTCTTGTGGTGGCTTTGTAATATTACTACTTAAAAGCAGGGCTGGTAACTATTTCATCACGACGAAGCCAGCGGGATTTTGCTGGCGTTGTATGCTCATCAGGATGCCGCCGCCTAGTCCCAGCGTCATCAGTGCCGTGCCGCCATAGCTGATGAAGGGCAGGGGCACGCCCACCACCGGCAGGATGCCGCTGACCATGCCCAGATTGACGAAGGCATAGGTAAAGAAAATCATCGTGATGGCGCCGGCCAGCAGCCGCGCAAACTGGGTGTTGGCGGCAGCGGTAATCTGCAGGCCGCGCAGGATTAGCAGCAAATACAGCACCAGCAGCAATAGATTGCCGGCCAGTCCGAATTCCTCGGCGTACACTGAAAAGATGAAGTCGGTCGAGCGCTCCGGCAAGAAGCCCAGCCGTCCCTGCGTGCCCTGCATCCAGCCCTTGCCGGCCACGCCGCCGGACCCGATGGCGATGCCGGCCTGCAGGATCTGGAAGCCTTTGCCGAGCGGATCGGCGCCCGGATCGAGCAGCGTCAGCACGCGCTGGCGCTGGTAATCGTGCAGGAAGGGCCAGGCCAGCGGCAGCGCCGCTACCGCCGTCACGGCCAGCGTCGCCAGTGCCCGCCACGACAGGCCGGCCAGCAGGATCACATAAAAGCCTGCCGCCAGCACCAGCAGGGCCGTACCCAAATCGGGCTGCTTCAGGATCAGCGCCACCGGCAGCAGCAGTAGCAGCGCGGCGATGGCAAAACTGTGCCAGCGCCGCAGGTGGGCGTACTGGTGGAAGAACCACGCCAGCATCAGCGGCATGGCGATTTTCATGAGTTCGGACGGCTGGATGTCGATTCCCAGCGGCAGCCAGCGGCGCGCGCCTTTCTTGCTCACGCCGGCCAGAAACACGGCCAGCAGCAGCAGTACGCCGGCGCCGTACATGGCGGCCGCAAAGCGCATTAACTGCTGGGGCGGCACGTTGGCGGCGGCCCACATGATGGCGAGCGCGATCGCGATGTTGCGGAGTTGGAGCTCGAAGCGTCCGGGGAAGTCACTGCCGGCGGAATACAGGGTGAGCAGTCCGGTGGCCAGCAATAACACGATGCACAGGGCCAGCGGCGCATCGACGGCCAGCCAGGGGCGCAGGCGCTGCCACAGCGTGCCCATCAGGTACCGGTCTGCAGCCAGATCAGGCGTGCCGTCAGCACGGCCAGACCGAGCATGGCAATGACGGCCAGCACGGCCAGGCGGCGGCGAAAGCGCGCCGCATCAGGATCAGGGGGAAGCGGGTGGGGCATGGCGGGCAAGTCCGGTAGAGAGGGTGCAGCGCAGGCTGCGCCGCGGCGTGATTGTAGCGACGCGCATGCCAGATTGGCAACTGGCGAGTTGCGGCACCCCATGGTAGGCTGATGTGGCCCGTTGTTGATTCCACACTAAGGAGGATTGCAGTGAAACAGATCGTATTGCTAACCCTGGTAGCGGCTGCGGCCGCCGCGTACGCGCAGCCGGAAAGCAGCCCCAGATTCGACCCGCAGCAGTTGTCACGCGACGTCAAGATTCTCGCCTCGGACGAGTTTGAAGGCCGGGCGCCGAACACGCCGGGGGAAACCAAGACCGTCAATTTCATCATCGAACAGTTCAAGGCGGCCGGCCTGAAACCGGGCGGCGACGTGGTCAAGGGCCAGCGCGGCTGGACCCAGGACGTGCCGCTGGGCCGTTTTGAAATCAAGGGCGTGCCCAAACTCAGCGTGCAGCAGGGCAAACACCGCCAGAGCTTGACGCAGGGTGAGGAGATCGCCGTACGCGCCGCCATGAATGGCAGCAAGCAGGTCAACTTCGAGCGTGCGCCGCTGGTCTTTGTCGGCTATGGCGTCAGTGCGCCCGAGCGCCGCTGGGACGACTTCAAGGGACAGGACCTGAAGGGCAAGCTGGCCGTGGTGCTGATCAATGACCCTGACTTTGAGACGGGCGACGGCGATTTCGGCGGCAAGGCCATGACCTATTACGGCCGCTGGACCTACAAGTATGAAGAAATGGCGCGGCGTGGTGCGCTCGGCACGCTGATCGTGCATGAAACGGCGCCTGCCTCGTATGGTTGGGCCACGGTCAAGAATTCAAACACCAATGTGATGTACGACATCGTCCGCCAGCAGCCGGCCAAGGCCCATGCGGCGGTCGAAGCATGGATACAGCGTGACTTCGCGGCCGCGCTGTTCCAGCGTGCCGGCCTCGACTTTGAGAGCGCCAAGCAGCAGGCCCAGCGCCGTGACTTCAAGCCGCTGACGCTGACCGGCATCACGCTGTCAGCCCACTACGCGGTCGACACCCAGGTCATCACGTCGAAGAATGTGGCGGCACTGAAGGAAGGCAGCGAGCGTCCCCAGCAGACCGTGCTGTACAGCGCGCACTGGGACCACCTTGGTGTCGGCCGTCCCGATGCCAAGGGCGACACCATTTATAACGGTGCGGTCGACAATGCGACCGGCGTGGCGGCCTTGCTGGAACTGGCGCGCGCCTATGGCAAGGCGCCGGCACCCAAGCGCAGCGTGGTGTTCCTGGCCGTGACGGCGGAAGAACGGGGTCTGCTGGGCTCGGAATACTATGCGGCCAATCCGGTGTATCCGCTGGCGACCACGGCCGGCATGATCAATATGGATGGCTTCAACCCGATGGGCCCGGCCCGCAATTTCACCATTTCCGGCAGCGCCAAACTGGAACTGCTGGACCAGCTGATCGCCAAGGCCCAGCAATGGAATATGGCGTATGCGCCGGATCCGTACACGGAAGCGGGGCACTTCTTCCGCTCCGACCATTTCCCGCTGGCCAAGCGTGGCGTGCCGGCGATTTCCTACAGCACTGGCAATGACTGGGTGGACGGCGGACTGGCCGCCGGCAAGGCCGCCGACGAAGCCTATGTGACGAATAACTATCACCAGC
>JBGSBQ010000531.1:0-3344 GCA_041730475.1 Sphingomonadaceae bacterium | reverse complement strand
TTCCGGGCTGCGGATCAGCGGCACGAAGGGGCCGTACAGCGCGCCGCGCGGGCCATCGATGACGGCTTGCGCCGCCACTTGCTGGGCGGCGCTCATCTGCGCAAACGGGATCGGGCCAAGGCGTTCGGACATGGGCAGCTCCTGAAGATGGATTATTCAGCCATGTTCGGGGAAATATCAACAGAAGACAAGCCGATCACGTTTATCGTCGGCAGTTCGTCCGTCACCACCCGCGAGGAGCCATGAGCCACATCATTCACCGTGATCTGCACCACCCTCCCGTCCTGGCCAGCAGCGCGGCCGGCCTGTATGTACGCGACCATCAGGGCAACCGCTATCTGGATGCCAGCGGCGGCGCGGCCGTGTCGTCGCTGGGCCATGCCCATCCCGATATCCTGGCGGCGATGCACGCGCAGATCGACCGCAACGCGTATTCGCACACCTCCTTCTTCACCACCGAAGCAGCCGAAGAACTGGCGGCGCGACTGGCCTACGATGCGCCGGGCGATCTGAATCAGGTGTATCTGGTGTCGGGCGGTTCGGAAGCGATCGAGGCGGCGATGAAGCTGGCGCGCCAGTATTTCGTTGAAGGGGGCCAGCCACAGCGCAGCGTATTCATCGCCCGGCGCCAGTCGTATCACGGCAATACGCTGGGCGCACTGGCACTGGGCGGCAACCAGTGGCGGCGCCGCCATTTCGAGCCGCTGCTGGTCGAGGTGCCGCATGTGTCGCCCTGCTATGAGTACCGCGGCCGGGCCCCACAACAGAGCTGCGACGACTACACGGCCAGCCTGATCGCAGAGCTGGAAACGCAAATCCTGGCCACCGGGCCGGAACGGGTGATCGCCTTTTGCGCCGAGACGGTGGTGGGTGCAACCGGCGGCGCGATCCCGCCCACCCCCGGCTATTTCCGCGCCGTGCGGGCGCTGTGTGACCGTTACGGCATCCTGCTGATTGCCGATGAAGTCATGTGCGGCATGGGCCGCACCGGAACCCTGTACGCTTTCGAGCAGGAAGGCATCGTGCCGGATCTGGTCACGCTGGGCAAAGGGCTGGGTGCCGGCTACCAGCCGATCGGCGCGGTACTGGCGCGCGATCATGTGGTGCAGCGGCTGCGCGAGGGCAGCGGCGCATTCCAGCATGGTCACACCTATATGGGACACCCGGTGGCGGCGGCAGCGGCGCTGGCGGTGCAGAAGGTGTTGCAGCGCGATTGTCTGTTGGGCGCGGTGACGGTGCGTGGCACCATGTTGAAGCGCATGCTGCGCGACGCGCTGGGGGCGCACCCGCATGTCGGCGATATCCGCGGACGCGGGCTGTTACTGGGACTGGAACTGGTGCGCGACCGGGACAGCAAGGAGCCGTTCGCGCCGGAACTGAAGCTGCACGCGCTGCTCAAGCAGCAGGCCATGGCCTGCGGCCTGATGGTGTATCCGATGGGCGGCACCATCGACGGCCAGCGCGGCGATCATATCCTGCTGGCGCCACCGTTCATCGCCAATGAGCAGGAACTGGCGGAGATGGTGGCACGCCTCAGCGACGCCCTGACCCGTACGCTGGCGCTGCCTATTTTTGGTAGGCAATAACCTCGGCCTGCTGTTCGCCCAGACCGGCAATCCCGAGTCGCAGCGTGTCGCCTTTTTTCAGGAAGCGCTGCGGCTTGCGGCCCTGACCGACACCCGGCGGGGTGCCGGTGGCGATCACGTCGCCCGGCTCCAGCGTCATGAACTGCGACACATAGCTGATCAGCTGCGCGACCGAGAAAATCATGGTCTCGGTGCAGCCGGTCTGCATGCGCTTGCCGTTCAGTTCCAGATACAGATCGAGCTGCTGCACGTCATACACATCGTCCGGCGTCACCAGCCATGGGCCGATCGGGCCAAAGGTATCGCAGCCCTTGCCCTTGTCCCATTGCGGGCCCCGTTCCAGCTGGTAGGAGCGCTCCGTCAGGTCATTCACGACGCAATAGCCGGCTACATACTGCAAGGCATCCGCTTCGCTGACGTACTGCGCGCGGCTGCCGATGACAACCCCCAGCTCGACTTCCCAGTCGGTCTTCTTCGAACCTTGCGGCAGCATGATCGGATCATCCGGGCCATTGATGCAGCTGGTGGCTTTCATGAAGACGATAGGCTCTTTCGGAATCGGCATGCCGGCGTCGGCCGCGTGGTCCGCGTAATTCAGGCCGATGCCTATGAACTTGCCGACCTTGGCCAGCGGCACGCCCATGCGTGGATTGCCGCGCACCAGTGGCAGCGAGGTATGGGGAATCTTGGCCAGCTTGCGCAGCGCCTTCGGTGCCAGCTGCGCCGCGTCGATGTCGGCGATCACGCCGGACAGGTCGCGCAACTTGCCTTCTTCATCGATCAGGCCTGGTTTCTCTTTGCCGGGACGGCCATAACGCACGAGTCTCATACTATTCCTTGGTTGCGGGCGGGGTGCGCCATTTTAACCGAAGGCCAGCCGCGTCTAGTAAGGCCCCTGCCGCAGCCATTTGTTGGCGATGATCTTGGTGCCTGTGACCACCGGACAGCCGGCGTGCAGCGTCTGCTGGTCGGGCTGGTGATTGGCGTCGGTGTTCAGGAAGAACAGCGCATTGCCTTTTTTCGGGAACACTTCCAGCCCGATGCTGGGGAAGGCCGTGCCGCCGCCCTGCGCGACATCGCTCAGGTACAGAATGAAAGTGGCCAGCCGCTGGCCGCCGCGCTGCAGGTGGCTGCGATGGCCGCTGGAGTCGGGATTGAGCCAGTCGAAGTGGGGCCGGTACTCTTGCGTGGCATCGTATTTTTGCAGCTGGAACGGCTCGCTGCATTCCACCGGCCAGTGAGCCAGTGCGCTCAGGCGGCGGTCGATGCGATCGGCGACGTCGGCTTCGCCGCGCTGAATGAAGGCCATCTCGCTGGTACGGCCCTGATGCACGGTGCTGGCACCGTCGGCTTCATCGGTGACGGTGGAACGGGTGTAGCGGCTACCGCAATGGGCGATGATGGCATCGCACTCGGCGTCACTGAGCACGTTCCCCAGCAGGATCACACGCGGCTGCTGCAGCACGAACAGCAGCTCCACCTCGCGCTCCGGCACGGCCAGCCGGTTGCGGGTGGTGTCGATGCGCGGCATGTCTTGCGGCGCGAACAGCGCTGCCGTCGGCAGCTCGCCCTGCGCCAGCCGCAGCGCCTCGGCGATCGCCGCCTTGGCCACGGCCATGCTGTGCTGGCCCGAGCGCGCCATGCTGTTGGCCATGTCGAGCGGGCTGCAGGCGCGTGACAGGTTATCGGTGATCCAGTCCTGCCAGTCCTTGGTCAGCGTCGAGAATACAGGTTGCGAAGTCATCGTGCGGGATCATC
>JBGSBQ010000530.1:0-3350 GCA_041730475.1 Sphingomonadaceae bacterium | reverse complement strand
GGCAGTCCGAGTCGCTCAGCCAGCCGGATGCGGCTGCTGGCGCTGCGCATGGCCGGCGTCGCCACGCGGGTAGCGCTGGCGCTGGACAGGGAGGTAGCGCGCAGCGCGGCTTCATCGAGGGGGCGCAGCGTGTCGGCCGCCGTGGCGCACGGCAGCACGAGCGTGACGGCCACAGCGCGCAGCAGGGGAGAGAGTCGCATCATCGGTTCTCGCAGTCGAATGGGGCGCCTGCCCCGATAGCTGCCAGTTTGACGTCAGTCAGCATTTTGTGCAATTTGCCACATTGCAATGAGCGGCCGGCGGCGTCGCTTTGTCGCGGGATTTTGATCTGGGACAAGAATCGGTACAGACGCGCTCGCTCTTCGTCGCTACATTGGAAGCTTAGTCGGGAGAACAGAGACCATGAGCGCACCGTCCGTCCGCAGTTATGTCACGCTCAGCGCCTTGCTGGCGGTGGGCGGCTGTGCGTATTTCAAGCCGGTGCCGCTGCCGCCGGCGGGACCGGCGTTTGTCGCGCCGTCCGGCTGGTCGACGCCGCTGGCGGCCGCTGGTGCCAGCGCCGCTCCGGCAGCGCTGGCACAGTGGTGGCTACGCTTCGGCGATCCCTTGCTGGCGCAGCTGGTGCAGCGCGCACTGGCCAGCAACAACAGCATTGCCGGCGCCAGCGCAGCACTGCAGCAGGCGCGGGCGGTGCGCGATCGGGCGGCGGCCAGCCTGTCGACCACGGTGGTGGGCACGGCGCAGGCGCAGCGCAGCAAGCTCGATAGCACGGCAGCCAGCAACAGCTACGCGGTCGGCTTTGACGCCAGCTGGGAACCCGACGTGTTCGGGGCCAATCGCCATGCGCTGGCCGCCAGCGATGCGACGCTGCAAGCCAGTGCCGTGACGTTGGCCGACACCCGTATTTCGATCGCGGCCGAAGTGGCGCGGACTTACATTGAGTTGCGTGCGGTCCAGTTGCGGCTGGAACTGGCGCGCGCCAATCTGGCCAGCCAGCAAGGAACGCAGCAGATCACCAGCTGGCGCGTGCAGGCCGGTCTGCTGACCGCACTCGAGGAGCAGCAGGCGATCACGGCGGCCGAACAGGCTGCGGCTCAGGTGCCGCTGCTCGATGCCAGCGCGGCGCAGTTGCGCCATGCGCTGGCGGTGCTGTGCGGCGTGGCGCCGGCGGCGCTGGATGCCGAACTCAGCGTGCCTAGCCCGATTCCGTCTGCCGATCCGGCGCTGGCGATCAGTTTGCCAGCCGCCACGCTGCGCCAGCGTGCCGATGTACGGGTGGCCGAGTATCAGTTCGACGCCGCACGGGCGCGCGTGGCCCAGGCCGACGCGGCGCGCTTCCCGGTATTCCGGCTGGAAGGATCGCTGGGCCTGAGCGGCATCGGCGTCGGCGGCAGTGGTGGCACGCTGCTGCGCGCCTTGCTCGGCAGTGTCACGGGAACGGCGCTCGACGGCGGCGCGCTGCGGGCGCAAATCGCCCAGCAACAGGGCGCGCTGGTGCAGGCGCAGGCGGTGTACCGGGCCAGTCTGCTGGCGGCGTTGCAGGATGTGGAAGATGCGCTGTCGGCGTTGCGGCAGGACCAGCTGCGGCTGGCACATCTGCGGCGCGCGGCGGCGGCGGCCGACAGTGCCGCGTTGCTGGCCCGGCAGCGCTATGCGAGCGGACTGGTCGATTATCAGACCGTGCTGGAAACCCAGCGCGCCTGGTACGCCAGTCAGGATAGCCAGGCCGTCACCAGTGCCGCCCTGAGTACCGACCTGGTGCGCCTGTACAAGGCGCTGGGCGGCGGCTGGCAGCCAGACGCAACATCAACCGGAGGATAGTGGTCATGAGCAACTTACAACCCAGCGTGGCAGCGCCAGCGGTACTCGACCTGACGCCGTCCCGGCCCTGGTATCAGCGCACCTTGCTATGGGGCGTGTTGCTGGCGCTGCTGGCACTGGCTGGTGCGGTGTATGCGTGGCAGTTGCACCGGGCCGCGCAACGCTTGCCGATTTATAACACGGCGCCCCTGAAACGGGGCAGCGTGGCCTTGACGGTGGTGGCGAATGGCACACTGCAACCGACGCGCGCCGTGAATATCGGCAGCGAACTGTCGGGCACTGTGGCCAAGGTGCTGGTGGACATCAACGATCAGGTCAAGCGCGGCCAGGTGCTGGTGGAACTGGATACCGCCAAACTGCACGATCAGATCGAGCGCTCGCAGGCGGCGCTGGCGGCGGCCCGGGCCTCCGTGGCCGAGGGCGACGCCACGCTGGTCGAGGCGCGCAGCGCGCTGGCGCGGCTGGAGGAAGTGGCACGCCTGTCGGGCGGCAAGGTGCCGTCGCGGGCGGAACTCGACGCCGGGCGCGCGGCGCTGGCGCGCGCGCAGGCCATGGCGTTGAGTGCAGCCGCCAATGTGAAGAGTGCGCAAGCCACGCTGCAAACCGATACCACCAATCTGGCCCGGGCCTCGATCCGGGCCCCGATTGATGGGGTGATCCTGAGCCGCAGCGTCGATCCGGGCAATGCGGTGGCGGCATCGCTGCAGGCGGTCACACTGTTTTCACTGGCGGAAGACCTGCACCATCTGCGCCTGCTGGTGAACGTCGATGAAGCGGACGTCGGCGCGGTGCGGGTTGGTCAGCAGGCTACCTTCAGCGTCAGCGCATATGCCGAGCGCCAGTATCCCGCCACGATTACCCGTATCTCGTACGGCTCAACCATCACTGAAAATGTGGTGACGTACGTGGCCTATCTCGATGTCGATAACGCCGACCTGAGTCTGCGTCCGGGCATGACGGCTAGCGCGACCATTCAGGCGGCCCAGCACGATCAGGTGCTGCTGATGCCGAACAGCGCTTTGCGCTATGCGCCCAGCACGCTGCAGACGGCCGCGCCGGGCGGACTGGTGGCCAGCCTGATGCCGCGCCTGCCCGCCCGCGGCGCGCGTCAGGCCGGCGTGTCCGGCGCACACGACGCGGTGCAGCGGCCGGTATGGGTGCTGCAAGGTGGTCAGCCACAGGAAGTCATGGTCACGCTGGGCATCAGCGATGGCCGGTACACCGAGGTTAGCGGTAGCGGCCTGCGTGAAGGCATGCAGGTCATTACCGACCAGCGTGCGGTGGCGCCATGAACGCTGACGCGCCGCTGATCTGCCTGCAGCAGGTGTGCAAGCGTTACGGCAGCGGCGCGAATGCCTTGTTGGCACTCGATCACGTCAGCCTCGTGATCGGGCAGGGCGAGTTTGTCGCCATCATGGGGCCTAGCGGCTCCGGCAAGTCGACTGCGATGAATATCCTCGGCTGTCTTGATACCCCCAGCGCCGGCCACTACTTGTTTCGTGGCGTCGATATCAGCAGCACCACGCGCG
>JBGSBQ010000529.1:0-3359 GCA_041730475.1 Sphingomonadaceae bacterium | reverse complement strand
CACCGAGGTCAAGGCCGCCTTGGAGATGCTGGCCAACCACGGGATTCCGTTGGGCAATCAAAGTGTGCTGCTGAGCGGCGTGAATGACGACTTGGAAACGATGCGCACGCTCGTCCACAAGCTGCTGCGCTGTCGGGTGCGGCCCTATTATTTATACCAGTGTGATCTCATCAAAGGTTCCTCTACGTCCAAGGTCAAAGCCGGCGAGCTGGTCAACTTCGTTGCACAACAAGTGGGCGGAAAAGGCGGTGGTCGCCCCGATATGGCGCAGGCCGGTGGTACCGATCCGAGCGGCTTGCCAGCCGCGCTGGCAGCGGTCGCAGCCTGGGTCGGCGAACGCGCCTGACCCGCTAACGTCGCATAAATAGCCGTTTTGCACGGCCCGTGTTGCAGCGCGGGCCGTTGCTGTAACGGACTGAGCGTTGTATACTCGCAAGTTCCCGTTGTGAACTTGCAACGCAATATGAACTATTTTGGTGCAGCGCGTCAATCGTCCTGATTTGGAGTAGTATGACGCAGATCAGTACAAACTTTAGGCAGGATATTGATGAGCGATACCATACTCGAAAACGAAATCATGGAATTCCATAAGGAACTCGACGCACGTGGACTGAACTGTCCGCTGCCGATCCTGAAGGCCAAGAAAGCCTTGTCCGAACTGCAAAGCGGTGAGGTCCTGCGCATCATGGCAACGGACCCGGGTTCGGTACGCGACTTTCAGGCCTTTGCCAAGCAGACCGGCAACGCCTTGTTGTCGCATGTACAAAACGGTCGGGAATTCGTCTTTTTGATGCAGCGCAAATAAGACCCAGCCTTTTTTTATTGAGGCCAGTCGTGGTAAAGAAATCGTCTGTTTAGACGATTTCTTCTAGCAAAAAAACGCACGATCGTGCTTTAATTTCGTGTGCAGGCCGAATTTCTCTTATAATCTAGCCCACTTATTCTTTACTATTTTCCCAAAGGCACAGCTATGAAAGTCTTGGTACCCGTCAAACGCGTGGTCGACTACAACGTCAAGGTGCGCGTCAAATCCGATGGCACCGGCGTGGATATTGCCAACGTCAAAATGTCGATGAACCCGTTCGACGAGATCGCACTGGAAGAAGCGATGCGTCTGAAAGAAGCCGGCAAGGTTACCGAAGTGGTGGCAGTGTCGTGCGGCGTGACCCAGTGCCAGGAAACCCTGCGCACCGGCATGGCGATCGGCGCCGACCGCGGCATCCTGGTGGAAACCACGACCGATCTGGAACCGCTGGCCGTGGCCAAGCTGCTGAAGGCACTGGCCGACAAGGAGCAGCCACAGCTGATCATTCTGGGCAAGCAGGCGATCGACGATGACTCCAACCAGACCGGCCAGATGCTGGCTGCGCTGCTGGGCTGGCCACAGGCGACCTTCGCTTCGAAAGTGGTGCTGGAAGATGGCAAGGCGACCGTGACCCGTGAAGTCGACGGCGGTCTGGAAACCCTGTCGCTGACGCTGCCAGCCATCATCACCACCGACCTGCGCCTGAACGAGCCGCGCTATGTGACGCTGCCGAACATCATGAAAGCGAAGAAGAAACCGCTGGACGTGACCAAGCCGGAAGATCTGGGCGTCGACGTGACCCCACGCCTGAAGACGCTGAAAGTGGCCGAACCAGCCAAGCGCTCGGCCGGCATCAAAGTACCGGACGTCGCCACCCTGGTCGCAAAACTGCGCACCGAAGCCAAAGTTATCTAAAGGAACAATCATGGTCGCATTAGTTATTGCAGAACACGACAACGCCAGCCTGAAAGGCAGCACCCTCAATACCGTCACCGCTGCCGCTCAGTGCGGTGGTGAAGTGCATGTGCTGGTCGCCGGCTCGAACGCAGGCGCCGCTGCCGCTGCCGCCGCTCAGATCGCTGGTGTCTCGAAAGTCATCGTTGCCGACGCGCCGCATTTCGCCGATGGTCTGGCCGAAAACGTCGCCGAGCAAGTGCTGGCACTGGCCGCTGCTTACAGCCATATCCTGGCTCCGGCTACCGCCTACGGCAAGAACATCCTGCCACGCGTGGCTGCCAAGCTGGACGTTGCGCAGATTTCGGAAATCACCAAGGTTGATTCGCCAGACACCTTCGAGCGTCCGATTTACGCCGGTAACGCGATCGCCACCGTGCAATCGTCGGACAAGGTCAAGGTCATCACCGTGCGTACCACCGGCTTTGACGCCGCTGCTGCTACCGGTGGTGCGGCTGCCACCGAAACCGCTGCTGCCGTGGCTGACTCGGGCAAATCGAGCTTCGTCGGCCGCGAGCTGGCCAAGTCGGACCGTCCTGAGCTGACCGCTGCCAAGATCATCGTGTCCGGTGGTCGTGGCATGGGTTCGGGCGATGCCTTCAAGATTCTGGAGCCGCTGGCGGACAAGCTGGGCGCCGCCATGGGTGCGTCGCGCGCCGCCGTCGACGCCGGCTTCGTGCCGAACGACTGGCAAGTGGGCCAGACCGGCAAGATCGTTGCGCCGTCGCTGTACATCGCCGTCGGTATCTCGGGCGCGATCCAGCATCTGGCCGGTATGAAAGATTCGAAAGTCATCGTCGCGGTCAACAAAGATCCGGAAGCACCGATCTTCTCGGTAGCCGATTACGGCATCGTTGGCGACCTGTTCGAGATCGTGCCACAGCTGGTTGCAGAACTGGGCTAAGCCGTATCGCTGAAAAGCAAGCCACGCTGGTTAGGGCACTGCCCGGCCACCGTGGCTTTTTTTGGACCATTACTAAGTTGTCGGAGACAAAAAATGCCGTATCAAGCACCCCTGAAAGACATGCTGTTCGTGATGAACGAACTGGCCGATCTGGCCGCGGTCAACGCGCTGCCGGGCAATGAAGACGCGACCCCGGACACGGCTGAAGCTGTACTGGAAGAGAACGCGAAGTTCGTCAGCAACGTGGTTGCACCGCTGAACTATCAGAGTGACAAAGAGCCGAGCTACTGGCACGATGGTCAGGTCACCACCTCGAAAGGCTTCAAGGACGCCTTCAAGGCCTTCGCGGACGCTGGCTGGCAGGGTGTGCAGCACCCGGTCGAATTCGGCGGCCAGGGCTTGCCCAAGTTGCTGGCGACCCCCTGCATCGAGATGCTGAACTCGGGCAGTATTTCCTTCGCACTGTGCCCGCTGCTGTCGGATGGCGCTATTGAAGCGCTGTTGACCGCCGGTAGCGATGCGCAGAAAGCGATCTATCTGGAAAAACTGGTGTCGGGCCAATGGACCGGCACCATGAACCTGACCGAGCCGCAGGCGGGCTCCGATCTGGCGGCCGTGCGTACGCGTGCAGAGCCGCAGTCCGACGGCAGCTACAAGGTTTTCGGCACCAAGATCTATATTACCTACGGTGAGCAC
>JBGSBQ010000528.1:0-3370 GCA_041730475.1 Sphingomonadaceae bacterium | reverse complement strand
CTGACTTAACACTCTTCACTCCATGACACCCGATACCGCCGCTCCTCCTCCCCCCCAGGTCCAGAGCGCGGCAACAGCGGGTGTCCGCTGGCTGCTCCAGCAAACCCGTTGCTGGGCCGGCAGCGAAGGCCAGCGCTGGACCTTTGTCGCCAAAGCCATGCTGGCCGCCTTCAGCGCCCTGTGGCTGGCGTTCCGCCTCGGCCTCGACTCCCCGAATACCGCGATGACCACCACCTTCATCCTGGCACTGCCGTCCAGCGGCATGGTGCTGGAAAAGGCTTTCTATCGCTTGCTGGGTACGCTGGTCGGCTGCAGCGCGGCGCTGCTGATCGTGGCCCTGTTCCCGCAGCAGCCACCGCTGCTGTTTCTGGCGCTGGCGGCGTGGGTCGGCCTGTGCACGGCCGGCGCAGCGCTATACCGCAACCAGCAATCGTACAGCTTCGTGCTGTCCGGTTACACCGCCTGCATGATCGCGATTCCGGCCATCGACCTGCCGACCGGCGCTTTCACACTGGCCGTGACCCGGCTCACCGAAGTGGGACTGGGCATCATCGTCGCCGCCGTGGTGCACGACGTGCTGTTTCCGCGCCACGCCGGCCAGCAGGTGATGAGCACCGTGCAGGCGCGCTACACGCGCTTCATCGGCTTCTGCGGCGAGGTACTGGAACGGCGTCTGAGCCCGACACAGGTCGAACTGAACCACCTGCGCTTCGCCGCCGATATCGCGACGCTTGAGTCGGGCCGCGCCGCCGCCTTCTTCGAGGCCGCCCATGCGCGCTCGCACACGCGCCAGCTGCATGCGTTCAACAACGCCTTCATGGCGGCGCTGACCACGTTCTACACCCTGCATCGCCTGACGCACCGCCTGCGCCAGCAGCCTGCCAGCGACCCGGCGTCGGCACGGGTGCTGGCACTGGTGGAACCGCTGCATGCGCTGCTGGCGGCCGCCCTGCAGCAGGAATTGTCGGCAGTGGCGCCGGACTGGCTGCAGGTGCAACAGCAACTCGCGCTGAGTATCGCCGCCACGCGTGCCGGGCTGGGCGCAGTCGAGCGCGCGCCGCGCATCGACTTCGATACCGCAATCGAACTGCTGCAGCGCTTCGCGCGCGACATGGCGGACTTCGCCGCGCTGTATCACGGACTAGCGCAGCAAAAGCGCATGCAGGTCAGCGATCCGGTGGCCTACCATCCGCGCACGCCGGTGATGATCGTGGCCGGCAGCGGCCTGCGCGCCGCCCTCGCGCTGCTGGCCGGCGCCACGTTGTGGTACTGGCTGGCGTGGCCCTATCTGGGCACGGCCATCGTGATGACCTCCATCTTCAGCGCGCTGGCCTCGTCGTCACCGCGCCCGACGGCGATGATCAAGGGCGTGATGCTGGGTTTCCTGCTCGGTGCGCCGCTGTCGTTCCTGACCGAATTCCTGCTGGTGGTACAGGCCGACGCGTATCCGATGCTGGTACTGGCCGCGCTGCCGCTGTTTGCGCTGGGCTGCTACCTGAGCACCGACCCGCAACGTGCCGCCATGGGCATCGGCATGACACTGTTCTGTGCCCAACTGGTGGCGCCGCTGAACCAGATGCACTATGACGGCGCGGCCTTCCTCAGCGCCATACTGGCGCAGATCGGCGGCGTGGCGCTGGCCTACCTGATCTTCGCCGTGATCCTGCCCGAACACACCATGGGCCAAAAGGACCATGTCGCCGACGCCCTGTGGCGCGAAGCGCTGGCCGTCTGCCGCGGCCCGCTGTTGCGGCTCAAGCACCGCTTTGACAACCGGGTGCGCGACCTGCTGGCACAACTGAGCGCCGCCGCCGGCCCGGCACCGGATGCTGGCGCCCGCGCCGTGGTGCGGCAGGGCCTGACGCTGCTGGAACTGGGCCATTCGGTGATCGAGCTGCGCCAGCTGATCGACAGTTCGCCAGCCGGGCCGGTGCGCAATGGTCTGCAGCTGTGCGTGTACCAGTTGTCGGTCTACTTCCGCGCGCCTACCCCAGCCAGCAACGCGGCGGTGCGCTACGTGGTCCTGCAAGCCGGTGCCACCATCCGTGCCGAGCTGGCGGATACCGACCCGGCCCGCCACCAGCGCCTGCACACCGCCCTGACCGACCTGCATTCCATTTACACCTCGCTGCTCGACCAGCAGCCGCAACCCGGAGTCGCTGACCATGCCACGTGAAATAGCCGTTTTCGGCGTCCTGCTGCCAACCCTGCTGCCACTATTCCTGGCCAGCCTGCTGATTCAGGGTGCGCTGGACTGGGTACTGGGCCTGACCGGTGCCTATCGCCACGTCTGGCATCCGGCGCTGGTGCGACTGTGCCTGCTGGTCTGCGTCTTTGGCACACTGGTCGCCACCCTCTACCAATAAACCACCCTGACTGTTGAAGGCCCATTGTGAGCGCATCCAAACTTTTTCGCTGTTTAATTACTGCCCTGCTGCTGGGCGCCGCCGTCTGGCTGGGCCACAATGCGTGGGACCACTACATGGAATCAGCCTGGACCCGCGATGGCCGTATCAAGGCCGACGTGGTCAACATCAGCGCCGATGTCGCTGGCACCGTCACCGAGGTCAAGGTGCACGACAACCAGCTGGTACAACAGGGCGAGGTCCTGTTCGTGGTTGACCGGGCGCGCTATGACAATGCGCTGGCACAGGCCACGGCGCTGGTGGTGGCGCAGCAGGTCGAACAGGGTCGCCGCACGCGCGAAGCGGGGCGCCGCGCGGCGCTCGACAGCGCCATCGTCTCGGCCGAGAGCCGCGAAAGCGCCAGCTTTGCCGCCGATAGCGCCACCGCCCAGTTGCAGGCCGCGCAGGCGGCGCGCAAGCTGGCGCAGCTGAATCTGGAACGCACCGTGGTGCGGGCGCCGGTAGCGGGCTACGTCACCAACCTGAATGTCCACGTGGGCGACTTCGCCGCCGTCGGCGCCGCCAAGCTGGCCGTCATCAACCGTGATTCGTTTTATGTCGTCGGGTATTTTGAAGAGACCAAGCTGCCGCTGCTGAAAGCCAATGACCGCGTCGCGGTGCGCCTGATGAGCGGCGCAGCGCTGCTGCACGGCCATATCGAAAGCATCGCCCACGGCATCACCGACCGCGACGCCGCCACCGGCCGCGAACTGCTGGCCGACGTGAATCCGACCTTCAACTGGGTTCGGCTGGCACAGCGGGTACCGGTGCGCATCCACATCGACCAGCGGCCGCCGGGACTGGAACTGGTGGCAGGCACCACCTGCACCGTGGTCGTCGGCGGTTAGCGCGCACCGGCCGCGTCGATGATGGCGCCGCTGACGTAGGAGGACTGGGGACTGAGCAGCCACAGGATGGCTTCGGCGATTTCTTCCGGCTGGCCGCCGCGCCCCATCGGCACGCTG
>JBGSBQ010000527.1:0-3398 GCA_041730475.1 Sphingomonadaceae bacterium | reverse complement strand
CGAACTGCCCGTCAGTACGGTACGGCTGTGGCAGCGCAACTGGCCGGCCGGCGGTGGTGGATATTTTCGTCTGTTGCCCTACAGCGTCTCGCGCTGGCTGCTGCGCCGCATCAACGAGGTGGAACAGCAGCCAGCCATCTTTTATTTTCACCCATGGGAGCTGGACCCGGAGCAGCCTCGGGTAGCCGGCATCAGCCGCAAGACCCGCGTGCGGCACTACCTGAATCTGCATCGGACCCAGGCACGCATCGCCGCCCTGCTGCGCGATTTCTCGTGGGGCCGCATGGATCAACTGGCCCCGGAGATCGCATGAACGCCAGCGCGACGTTTCCGCTGACGGTGGGGCTGCTCGGCCCCACCGATTACGCGCGCTGGGACGCCTTCGTCCACGCAATGCCGGACGCGACCTTCTTCCATCGTGCCGGCTGGCAGCGCATCCTGGAACAAGCGTTTCACTACCCGACCTGGTACTTTTATGTCGAGTCCGGTGGACAGTTACGCGGCATCCTGCCCCTTGCGCAAGTGCGCAGCCGGCTATTCGGCAATGCGCTGTGTTCGCTGCCATTCTGCGTGTATGGCGGGATCGTCGCACTGGACCGCGCGGCAGCCGACGCGCTCGATCGTGCGGCACAGTCCCTGGCGCGGCGGCTGCGGGTCGACCATCTGGAATATCGCCACCGCCAGCCGCAGCGCGAAGACCGCTTGCGCAAGGATCTTTACTATACGTTTCGCAAGGACTTGCTGCCCGATGCCGAGGCGAATCTGCTGGCCATCCCCCGCAAGCAACGTGCCATGGTGCGCAAGGGCATTGCGGCGGGACTGCACAGTGTTATCGATGCCGACCCGCAGCGCTTCTATCAAGCCTATGCCGCCAGTGTTCATCGGCTGGGCACACCGGTCTTCAGCCGCCGTTATGTCGAGCTATTGCAGCAGGAGTTCGGGCGTGACTGCGAAATCCTGTGCGTGCAGCAGCAGCAACATACCGTCTGCGCGGTCCTGAGTTTCTACTTTCGCGGCGAAGTGTTGCCCTACTACGGCGGCGGCGGCACTTTGGCACGTGCGCTAGCCGGCAACGATTTCATGTATTGGGAAGTGTTGCGGCGTGCCTGTGAACGCGGCTGCACCGGCTTCGACTTCGGACGCAGCAAGCTCGGTACTGGTGCCTATGACTTCAAGAAGAACTGGGGTTTTCAGCCCGCAGCGCTGGCCTATGAATACCAGCTGCATGCGGCACGCAGCCTGCCCGACCATCAACCACTGAACCCGCGCTATCGCTTGCTGATCAAACTCTGGCAGCAGCTGCCAGCAGGCGTCGTCAATGCACTCGGGCCTGGCCTGATACGGCAATTGGGCTAGCCCATGATCGAGCTACTTTACCTGACCCACCGTATCCCGTATCCGCCCAACAAGGGTGACAAGATACGCGCGTTTCACATCCTCGACTATCTGCGCCAGCATGCGCGGGTGCATCTGGCCAGCTTCATTGACGACGCCAGCGACTGGCAGCACGTGGCGACGCTGCAGGCCATGTGCGCCAGCACTTGCTTCTTGCCGCTGCGGCCGGCGCTGGCTCGCCTGCGCAGCGTGAGCGGCTGGTGGCGCGCTGAGCCGCTCAGTGTGGGCTATTACCGCGATGCGCAGATGCAACAATGGGTCGAGCAAACGCTGGCGCGCCATCCGATCGACACCGCACTGGCCTATTCCGGTCCCATCGCACAGTACCTGCCGGCTCGCACTGCGCGCGGGCCCTTGCATCGTGTGATGGATTTTGTCGACGTCGATTCCGCCAAGTGGCGCGATTATGCGACGTCCCAACCATGGCCATGGTCGCGCCTGTATCAGCGCGAGGCCGTCAGACTGGCCGAGTACGAAGCGGCCGTCGCCCGGCGCTTCGACCGCGTCAGTCTGGTCTCGGCTGCCGAGGCGGCGCTGTTCTGCCAGCATGCGCCAGACAGCGCGCACAAGACCGCACACTTTTCCAACGGCGTGGACGCCGAATACTTTTGTCCGGACGTCCAACGTGCGTCACCGTTTCCCGCATCGCAAGTCCCGCTGGTCTTCACCGGCGCCATGGATTACTGGCCGAATGTACAGGCGGTGCACTGGTTTTGCGACCATGTCCTGCCCGCCGTGCGCTTGCAGCATCCGGCCGTCGCCTTTCACATCATCGGCGCCCGCCCGACTGGTCCGGTGCAGTCGCTGGCTAAGCGGCCGGGCGTCTATGTCAGTGGCACGGTCGCCGATATCCGCCCCTACCTTCAACACGCGGCAGTCGCTGTGGCGCCGCTGCGCATTGCCCGCGGCATCCAGAACAAGGTCTTGGAGGCGATGGCAATGGCGCGCCCGGTGATCGCGTCCGCACAGGCATTAGAAGGCATCGATGCCCGCATCGGTCATGAACTGCTAGGGGCTGCCGATGCGGGCGAATTCATTCACCATATCAATGATTTGCTGAGCACGGGCGAAAACGGACTAGGCCCGGCGGCGCGCGCGCGCATCGTTGGCAGCTACAACTGGCAACGCAACTTGGCCCATGTCGGTGCCCTGCTGGGCCTGCCCGCGACGGTGGGGCCAATACCATGATGCACGACGTCAACGCCTCTGCCGTCACGGCCCCCGCTACCAGCGCAGCACGGCCAGCGCATCACCAGTCGCCTGCGGATCTGGTGGCGGCAGGCATGGCACTGGCAATCCTGGCGGTGGCCCAGCATGCCAGCTATGCCAGCATGCTGGCGGTCTGGCATCGATCGGCCACATTTGCCCACGGATACCTGATTCTGCCGATTAGTCTGTGGCTGATATGGCGCCAGCGCGACAGCCTGCTGCGCGTACCGCGCCAGCCGGCACTGACAGGCCTGCTGTTGCTGGGCGTTTTGGTGCTGGTATGGCTGCTGGCTGCCGTTGCCAATGTCAGCGCATTGATGCAATACAGCGCCACGCTGATGGTCGCCGCGACGGTGGCCACGGTGCTGGGATGGCGCTTGACCCGGGCCATGGCGTTTCCGCTGGCCTATCTACTGCTGGCGGTTCCGTTCGGGGAGGTCTTGATCCCGCCGATGATTGAATTCACAGCCCGCTTCACGGTCTTCGCACTGCAGTGCAGCGGCTTGCCCGTATTCCGGGATAATAATCACTTGATATTGTCGTCTGGCAGCTGGGACGTGGTCGAAGCCTGTAGCGGTTTGCGCTACCTGATGGCCTCCTTGGCCTTGGGGGCATTATTTGCGCACCTGAACTATCACAGTAACGCGCGCAAACTGGCATTTCTCGGCGTTTCGCTGCTGTTGCCGGTGCTGGCCAACGGCGTGCGAGCTTACCTGATCGTGATGCTAGGGCACCTGAGCGACATGCGGCTGGCGGCGGGTGTCGATCACCTGATCTACGGATGGTTATTCTTT
>JBGSBQ010000526.1:0-3398 GCA_041730475.1 Sphingomonadaceae bacterium | reverse complement strand
TATTTCAACCAAGGGGCAACGACTGCTACGCAGTCAGCTCCTTTCACGCCCCGCCCTGAAGGACGGGGTTTCTTGGAGCAAATCTGATGAAACTGAAGCACATCGCAAGCGCCGTGGCGCTGCTGGGCATGGCCGGCATGGCCGGCGCGCAGGACATGGTGGTGAAGATCGGCCATAGCGGTCCGCTGTCCGGCCCGCAGGCCTTCTCCGGCAAGGATAATGAAAACGGCGCCCGCCTCGCAGTAGAGGAGCTGAACGCTAAGCCGATTACCGTCGCTGGCAAGAAAGTGAAATTCGAACTGCAATCGGAAGATGATCAGGGCGACCCGAAGGCCGGCGTGGCCGCAGCCCAGAAGCTGGTCGACCAGGGCATCAAATTCGTGGTCGGCCCGTACAACTCGGGGGTCGCGATTCCCGCTTCGCGCGCCTACAACGACGCCGGCGCGCTGATCGCCCCGGTGGCCACCAATCCCAAACTGACCCAGCAAGGCTACAAGGGCATCTTCCGCATGAACGCCAGCGACACCCAGCTGGGTTCCAAGATGGCGCTGTACGCCGCCAATGAACTGAAACTGAAAAACGTCGCCGTGATCGACGACCGCACCGCCTTCGGCCAGGGCGTGGCCGAAGAATTCAAGAAGCAGGCCAAGGCCTCCGGCATGACCGTGTCCGGCCACGAGTTCACCACCGACAAGGCGTTTGATTTCAGTTCCATCCTGACCAAACTGAAAGCCAAGAAGGTCGAGGCGATCTTCTTCGGCGGCTATGCGCCACAGGCCGCGCCGATGGTGCGCCAGATGAAGCAGCTGGGCATCAACGCCAAGCTGCTGGGCGGCGACACCATCTGCACCGTGGAGATGGGCAAACTCGGTGGCGATGCCGCCGGTGACAACGTGCTGTGCTCGCAGGGCGGCGCCATCCTCGACAAAGCGGCCGCCGGTCCGGCCTTCAAGGCCAAGTTCAAGGCCCGCTTCAAGGCCGACGCCGACGTCTACGCCGCCACCTACTACGACGCCACCATGATGTATGCGCAAGCGATGCAGAAGACCAATTCGGTCGACCCGCTGAAGGTAGCGGCAGCGCTGTCGGCCGGCGCTTATCAGGGCGTGACGGGCACCTTCGCGTTCGACGCCAAGGGCGACCTGAAAACTTCGCCGGTCACCATCTTCACCTTCAAGGGTGGCGTGCCGGTGCCGCTGAGCAGCTACTAACGGCAGCGTTACACGGACGGCGGACCCGGCCTTCCGGTGCTGGCCGCCGGCGTCGGAACGGTTCCTGACTTGATGTAGGAGCGTTCCGACCCAAGCCTCGGCCGTAACCATGGCGCGACGCGCCAGCCCAGTCACCACAAGGGTCGCCGCCGAACGCGCGGCGCCACATTTCTCTGGATAAAATTGTAAGCGCCTGTAACGCACCACTGCCCAAGCATTCGTGCGCCACAGCGATTTTGCTAGCGTAGGAACTCCTATCCACGGGCCCTGTGCCCACCTACCGGGAGCTTCCTATGATGCCACTCCGTACCACCCTGTCCGCGCTGACGCTAGCCAGCGCCGCGCTGCTGTCGTCCGCCGCCATGGCCAGCGATGTCAGCAACCCCGTCACCGCAGTGACCTTCGACGCCAGCGGCGCCGCCTTCTTTGGCCACCTGTTCACGGACAACAATGCCGGCAATACCTTTGCCGACCAATACAGCTTCACCCTGACGGGGCTGAAGAATCTGACCGCCGATGTGTTCTCGTACAGCGCCAATCCGAGCAACGGCCTGAACATCACCAGCCTCGACCTGTACACGGCCGGCGGCACGCTGGTCCAGCACGGCACGCAACTGTCCAGCGGCCAGACCGAGCTATGGTCACTGGCCAGCAACAGCCTGGCTGCGGACAGCTATTACCTGCAGATCAGCGGCGCGGTGCAATCGAACGCGCCGGCCTCCTATCTGGCCGGCGCCACCGTCACGGCAGTGCCGGAACCGGAAACCTACGGCATGCTGCTGGGCGGACTGGCCGTGGTCAGCCTGCTGGCACGGCGCCGTCAACGGAGCTGACGCCCCGCTCCCCTCCGCGCCACCCCGGCATGTGCCGGGGCAGCGCAGCGCCGACGTGCGGCAGCGCTAGCGCGCCGACGCCACTTGCGCGCCGGCGGGGGCGGGCCGATTGCCACCGGCTTGCGCCACCCAGCCGCTGGCAGCGCTGTCATCCGCCAGTTCGATATGGATCGACAGCTTGCCATCGAGTGTCGCAAACGAGCCGCGCCCGGTCGCCTTGATACGCTGCCAGTCACCGTTGCCGAGCGCCGCATAGGCCTGATTGCCGCGCCGGCGCAGCGTCAGCGTGTCGCCATTGGCCAGCTGATATTCGCCCTGATACGCCGTGATGCGCTCCGCCGTATCCACCGCCCCTGCTGCCTGCACACTCCCCGCCAGCCCCAGCACTGCCAGCATTACCGCCACAGTCATCGCTTTCATACTGCCTCCAGGAAAAGTAAGAACCACCGTGTCATGGCACGGGTTGCCGCGCCATGGATTGACTATAGGAAATTACTTTCCATCAGGCATTGATTAGGAACAGCAGCGGGCCCCGCCCGGCTAGCGCCAGCGCAAGCGCCGACGGCCGCCCTGCGCCGCCGCATTGTTTATAATGCGTCAACTCAGCACAGCGCGGGAGGCGCGGATGGCATATGAAATCCTGGTGGTGGGCGCCGGCATGGTCGGCACCTGCACGGCACTCGAACTGGCCTTGCGCGGCCACCGCGTGACGCTGCTGGACCGCCGTGGACCGGGGCAGGAAACCTCGTACGGCAACGCCGGCATGATCCAGCGCGAAGCGGTCGAGCCGCACCCGATGCCGCGCGACCTGCCGACCTTGCTGACGGCGGCCCTCGGCCAGCGGCTCGATATGCAATATCACGTCAGCGGCCTGCTAGCTGCATGGCCCCAGTTGCTGGGCTACTTCCGCGCCTCGGCGCCGGCCCGCTTCCACACCATCAGCCGCCAGTACGCCAGCCTGATCGCCCACTGCACCAGCGAACACCAACGCTACATCGAACTGACCGGTTCCGACCACCTGATCCGCCGTGACGGCCTGCGCTTCATGTACCGCAGCGCGCGCGGCTACGAACAGGGCGTCACAGAAGCGCAGCGCCTGCGCGACGCCTTCGGCATCGGCTTTGACAGCCTCGACAGCGCGCAGTTGGCAGCGGCCGAGCCTGCGTTCAAGGTGGCGCTGGGCGGCGCCGTACACTGGCTCGACACCTGGGGCGTGCACGATCCCGGCACGCTGTGTGAACATAGTAATCATTTCAATTTTAACTGTGGTGGCTTGTGGGAACAAGTCAAATACTAACGTAAATGTAGAAGTTCCATTAACATCAGACGGAAAGGTAGACACTTCTAAATTACC
>JBGSBQ010000525.1:0-3400 GCA_041730475.1 Sphingomonadaceae bacterium | reverse complement strand
CGCCCGCCGCAATCAGCTTGAACACTTCCAGCTCGCGGTTCGACAAGGCCTCGTGGTTGGACACGGCCGCGCCGCCGCCACCGATCAGCGTGGCCAGCTTGTCGACCACGGCCTCGCTGACATGCTTGCCGCCGGCGGCGGCCTTGCGCACCGCCGACACCAGCGTCGCCGTCGGCGCATCCTTGGTCAGATAGCCGGCCGCGCCCAACTTCAGCGCCCGCACCGCATAAATTTCCTCGGAATAGGTACTCAGCATCAACACCGCCAGCCGTGGCTGCTCACTATGCAGCTGTTTCAGCAAGTCCAGTCCATTCTTGCCCGGCATCGTAATATCCAGCAAGGCCACGTCGTACTGATGCAAGGCCACCAGTTGCAGCGCTTCCTGCGCATTGCTGGCCTCGCCCGTGACGGCGATATCGTTCGCCGTGCCCAGCATCAGGCGCACGCCGTTGCGGGCGATCGCATGGTCGTCGACCAGCAACACGCGGATCGGATCAACTGTCATCGAGCTCTCCTAACGGCAAGCGCAGCTGCAAGGTGGTGCCTTGCCCCGGCTGACCAACAATACTCAACGTCCCGGCAAAATGGCGGCTGCGTTCATGCATGCCCTGGATGCCCCACGATTCGCGGTTGCGCTGGCGTTCCGGGGCAATCCCGCTACCATCATCGACCAGTGTCAGCAGCAAGTGTTGCGCCTCGCGCGTCACCGCCAGCCGCACGCTGCGCGCTGCCGCGTGGCGCACCACATTGGTCAGCCCCTCCTGCACGATGCGAAACAACATGGTACTGCGTTCCAGTCCCAGATCTAGCGCGGCTACCGCCGGCGCGATCTGGCACTCAATCTGCAGCCCGCTGCGCTGCGCGATCTGGCCCGCATACCATTCCAGCGCGGCCCAGACGCCCAGCTGGTCGAGCACGCTCGGGCGCAGGTCGGTAATCACCCGCCGCACCGTCGCAATCGCATCCTGCGCCAGCGTCGCCGCATCGGTCAGCAGTGGATCGGGCGGCCCATCACAGGCCGCCATATTGCGCTCGATGGCGACTGAAATATACGCCTTGATACCGGTCAGCAGTCCGCCCAGCTCATCATGGATTTCCTGGGCGATGCGCTTGCGCTCCTGCTCCTTGATGTTCTCCTGATGCGCCGCCAGCCGCCGCAGCGCATCCTGCGAGTGCCGCAATGCATGCTCGGCCAGCTTGTTCGGCGTGATATCGACCAGCATGCCCTGCATGAACAGGGCCTGGCCGGCCTCGTCACAAATGACGGCGGCCTGATCGCGGAACCAGAACACCGCGCCATCGCGCGCCAGCAGCCGGTATTCGATGCGCAGCGGGCTACCGCTCTGGCGGCTGGTGGCGATCGCCGCCAGCACGCCATCATGGTCGGCCGGGTGCAGACAGACCGCATGCAGGCCCGGATCGGCCAGCCATTCCTGCGGGCTGTAGCCGAGCACCGCGATTTGTGGACTGACATAGCGCAGCGCCTGCGGCGGCTCCAGCGCCACGATGTAGATGACAGCCTGAATCTGCTCGACGACGGCGCGGAATTTGGCCTCGGCCTGGCGCTTGTCCTCCAGCAACCGGTGCTCGCGCAGCATGCGGTGGATGGCCGCCGGCAGCAGCAGCAGGTAGGCGCTGTCGACATCTTTCAGCAGGTAATCGCGGGCGCCGCGCCGCATCGCTTCGGCTGCCACGGTGGCGCTGTCGGCACCGGTCAGCATCATCACGGGCGGCGCCGCGCTGCCAGCCTGACTGTGCAGCCGGGCCAGGAATTCCAGCCCGGTCAGGTCCGGCAGATGGTAGTCGAGCAAGATGCAATCGGGATTGGCGCTGGCGGCCAGCGCCAGTCCCTGCTGGCCGCTGTCGGCCTCGATCAGCACAAAGGCGGCGTTGGGGTCGGCGGAGAAGGCACGCCGGCAGGCCAGCCGGTCGACCACGTCATCTTCGACGATCAGCACCCGCAGTTTGGCGGCGATCGGGGGCAGCGTCATGATCGGGCACTCATGGCATCTCGCTCAGCGTCCAGTACAGGTCGATCGAGCGCATCATCTCGACAAAGCGGCGGTAATCGACCGGCTTGGCCATGTAACCGGCCACGCCAAGGTCAAAACTGCGCACCTTGTCCTGCTGTTCCTCGGACGTGGTCAGCACGATCACCGGAATGCTGCGCAAGCTGGGATCCTGCTTGGCCTGCTGCAGGAATTCAATCCCATTCATGATCGGCATGTTCAGGTCGAGCAGGATGATACAGGGACGGGCGCTGGCCGGATCGTGCAAATAGGCCAGCCCGGCCTCGCCGTGTTCCATGTTGACCACCGGGTTAACCACCCGGATTTCTTTCAGCGCGCGCAGGATGGTCATCACATCGACGCGGTCATCTTCGATCAGCAGGATCGGCTTGTTATGGATTTTCATGGGCGCCTCCGGCAGCTTTAGGCAGACTGAACCAGAAGGTAGTGCCCTGCCCTAGCACCGACTCCAGCCAGATCTGGCCATGGTACATTTCGACGATTTTCTTCACCAGTGCCAGGCCAACCCCGGTACTTTCGACCCGGTCGCGCGCCGCCAGCGTCTGAAACAGCTGGAAAATGCGCTCGAAATGGCGCTGCTCGATGCCGGGGCCATTGTCGCGCACATACAACTGCCAGTGCGTCCCAGCGTCCTGCGCCCCCACCTCGACCAGCCCGAGCGGCTTGTCCATGTACTTGATGGCGTTCGAGATCAGATTGTGGAACACCTGTTGCAAACGGGTCGGCTCGCCCACCACGGTCGGCAGGCCGGCGCCGACCTGCACCGTGACGCTGGGCGGCGCGGCCAGCAAATCCACCACCTCGGCCACTAGCTGGTTCAGGTCCACGGCCAGCTTGGCCTCGCGCACCCGTCCCACGCGGGAATATTGCAGGATGCCGTCAATCAGCGCGCCCATGCGGTGCACCCGGTTGATCAGCAAGCGCATGTGCTCCTTGCCTTCTTCATTGAAGTGCTCGGCGTAATCCGTGGCCAGCCAGTCGGCCAGCGAGCCGATGCCGCGCAGCGGCGCCTTCAGGTCATGCGAGACCACATAGGCAAAGTTGGTCAGTTCCTCATTGGCGCTACTGAGTTCCTGCAACAGGGCCCGGTTGTGATCCTCGGCCTGCTTGCGGGCGCTGATATCCCGCACCATGCCGGTGAACATGCGGCGCGTGCCAAGTTGCATTTCTGCAACGGTAAGATCCATGGGAAACACGCTGCCATCCTTGCGCCGGCCTTCCACCTCGCGTCCCTTGCCGATGATTTTTTTCTCACCAGTCTGCAAATAGTGTTGCAAATACGCATCATGGAGCGCACGGTGCGGCGCCGGCATCAGGATGGTCACGTTACGGCCGGCCACTTCCGCCTCGTGATAGCCGAACATCCGCTG
>JBGSBQ010000524.1:0-3402 GCA_041730475.1 Sphingomonadaceae bacterium | reverse complement strand
GTTATGCAGCGTGGCGTTGGTGACGTTGACGCCACCGACGAATACCGACGCCAGACGCGCCACCGGCGTGATGGCCCCGGTACGGCCGACCTGCACTTCGATCGCCTGCACGATGGTCAGCGCTTCTTCGGCCGGGAATTTGTGGGCCAGCGCGAACCGCGGCGCGCGCGACACAAAGCCCAGCGTGCGCTGGTCCTGCAAATTATTGGCTTTGTAGACCACGCCGTCGATTTCATACGGCATGTTCGGCCGCGCCGCGCCGATGCGCTGGTAGTAGGCCATCAGGCCATCGTAGCCGCGCACCACGTCGCCCTCCTTGGCCACCGGCAGTCCCATGCTGCGATACCACGCCAGCAGCGCCGCGTGCGAGTCCGGCATCGGTGCACCTTCCAGCGCGCCCACGCCATAGGCAAAGAAACTCAGCTTGCGGGCTGCCGTGATGCGCGAATCGAGCTGGCGCAGGCTACCGGCCGCCGCATTGCGCGGATTGACAAATTCTTTCTGCCCGGCCTCGCGCTGGCGCGCATTCATGGCCTCGAAATCGGCCTTGAACATCAGCACCTCGCCGCGCACGTCCAGCAATGCCGGCGGTTGCGACGTGGCGAGACGCAGCGGAATGCTGCGGATGGTCTTGATATTCGCCGTCACGTCCTCGCCGGTATAACCGTCGCCGCGCGTGGCCGCTTGTACCAGCACGCCGTTTTCATAGCGCAGGTTGATCGCCAGCCCATCATATTTGACCTCGGCCGCATACTCGACCTGCACCGCATCCAGCCCCTCGCGCACGCGGCGGTCGAAGTTGACGATGTCCTCCTCGCTGAAGCCGTTATTCAGCGACAGCATCGGCACCGAATGGGTCACCTGATCAAACTGCGGCAGCGGCGCCGCGCCGACGCGGAAGGTCGGCGAGTCGGGGCGTACCAGCTGCGGATGCGCCGCTTCCAGCTGCTGCAATTCGAGGAACAGACGGTCGTATTCGGCGTCCGGGATAGTCGGTGCATCGAGCACGTGGTAGGCGTGCAGATGGCGCTGCAATTCTTCGCTCAGGGCCGCGATGCGGGACTGAGCGGCCAGTGTGCTGGCCACGTCGTGTGTTGCGTCAGTCATTGCCACTACCCGATCAGCTGAACAGACGCAACGCGCGCACCGAACCGGCCGGAATGTCAGCCGCTTCCATCTCCAGATAGAAGTCCTGCACCTGACCACCGATTTCATTCAATGCCGCATCTGACAACGGCTGGTTGTAATCGTCGACGATGATGGCATCAAGGCGGCCCACCAGCGACTTGGCACAGGCGACCATGGCGCCAAAGCCGTCGCGTGCCGGTGCCACGCACGGCACATCAAGCAGCAGCGTCAGGCGCGCCGTGGTTTCCTCGGCCAGCGTGACATTGGTCGACAGCGAGAACAAATAGCCGCCCTCGCCGTCCGGCATAATGAAACGGCCATCCGGACGCACGTCGAAGCCCTGCTTTTCCAGTGCCCCCAGCAGCGTCGCAATCGCCCACGGCGCGCCGTTCGATTGCAGGTTGACGCCCAGCTGCGCGTCGTGGCCGGAGACGAAGCGGTGCAGGTTGCGCGCTTCCGCCATCACCTCGATCATGTCCGGGATTTCCGGCTCGGCGCCGATTTCGTCAGCCATCGCGCGCAGGCGCGTCACCAGCTCCGAGTATTCGAGTTCATTCATTGCCGTGCTGCGGCTGGCCATCTGCACCCCGCCCTGCAGCTTGGTGTACACGCCGCCATGGACGATAGGCTCCCACTCGCCGCTGACGGCCAGACCGATGTAATGCACCGGCTTGTTGCCCACCATGCGCAGCGTTTGCAGCACTGGCAGCAGCTTGTCGCCGCGCGCCGGGCCTTCCAGCGCCAGCGGCAACAGGCAATCAATCAAGGGATCGACCAGCGCCGTCGCGTGCTCGGCGTTGCTGCCGCCACTCGATCCAGCAGCACCATGCCCGGCCGCATCGCCACCCAGCTTGGCCGCACCAGAGGCCAGCGCTTCCAGCGCCGCTGCAGCCGCCGACGCTTCGCCGCCCGCCAGACCCGGCTCGCCGTCCATCGTGAAGCTGGGCTCATGACGTGCGGCTGGCGCATCGGCGCGCATCAGCACATCGTCATGATCGTTCGAGAAGACCCGTTCAACAGTTTTCCTGGCCTTGTACTCCTGCCATTTGTTGTACGAGAAAACGCCGACGATAAATACGCCGCCGGCTGCGATCAAACTCATTTGAAGGTCGGTCATGCTGCTTGTACCTCGGAAGCGAAGTTTGCGGCGGATTCCATATCCACCGCCACGATGCGCGATACGCCCTGCTCTTGCATCGTCACACCGATCAGTTGATTGGCCATCTCCATCGCAATCTTATTGTGCGAAATGAAGAGGAATTGGGTCTGGTCAGACATCCGTTTGACCATCCTGCAGAATCGTTCAGTATTGGCGTCGTCCAGCGGTGCATCGACTTCGTCGAGCAGGCAGAACGGCGCCGGATTCAGGCGGAACATGGAGAACACCAGCGCGGTGGCGGTCAGCGCTTTTTCACCACCGGACAGCAAGTGAATGGTGGCGTTCTTCTTGCCCGGCGGCTGCGCCATGACCTGTACGCCGGAATCGAGAATTTCATCGCCCGTCATGATCAGCTTGGCCTGACCACCGCCGAACAGAATCGGGAACAACTCGGAGAAATGGCCGTTGACACGGTCGAAGGTATCCTGCAGCAGATCGCGGGTTTCCTTGTCGATCTTGGCGATCGCATCTTCCAGCGTGGTGATGGCTTCGGTCAGGTCGGCGTTCTGCGCGTCGAGGAAGTTCTTGCGCTCGGAAGCCTGCGCCAGTTCATCCAGCGCCGCCAGATTGACGGCCCCCAGACCCGCGATGGCATTGGTCAGACGCGTCACCTCGCCCTGCAGGTAGGACGGCTTCAGGTCCGGGTGCAGCTTCTCGGCCAGTGCTGCCTCATCGGCCTGCACCTCGGCCAGTTGCGCCGCGAACTGCTCCTGATTCAGGCGCGCCGCCTGCTCCTTCAGCTGCATCTCCATGATCTTGTCGCGCTGCGGTTGCAGGCTGCGTTCGGCCTGCATGCGCGCTTCCTCGGAAGCACGCAGCTGCTGGGTAATCTGGTGCAGCTCATGGCGTGCATCGGACAGCGCTTTTTCCTGCCCGGTGCGGCGGTCCAGCAAGTCCTGCAGGCCGTCGTTGGCAGCGCCCGATTCCAGCCCGGCCAGCTCCAGCTGGCCCGCGTCGAGGGAGGCCGTCACCTGCGCCACCTGCGCCGTGGCGGTCGCATCACAATGTTTTTCGAATATCAACTGATACCTGCCAGTGCAAAGCAAGTAGGCTCTCAGCTTTAGCGCCAGGTCAGCGTTGGGAGGGCTGTCAGCAAACGGGTGGTTGCTCGGGCA
>JBGSBQ010000523.1:0-3402 GCA_041730475.1 Sphingomonadaceae bacterium | reverse complement strand
CACGCTCCAGTACGGCGGCCAGCGCAAAGCCTTGCGGCAGCTCCATCGGCACGTCTTTCAGCGAATGGACGGCCAGATCGGCACGGCCTTCGGCCATCGCCACTTCCAGCTCCTTGACGAACAAGCCCTTGCCGCCGACCTTGGACAGGGCGCGGTCCAGGATTTGATCACCGCGGGTGGTCATTCCCAGAATTTCAACAGTACACTGCGGATATAATAAAACCAAGCGGTCGCGGACATGCTCGGCCTGCCACATGGCAAGCCGGCTTTCACGCGATGCGATGACCAATCGGGTTGGGGAAGTTGGGACCAATTCGGAAGTTTTCAAAACCAGTTCTTTCGCTGTAGCGGCCGCTCACCGGCGTGCGCCAGTTATTGCGTGTGTTTTAAGATCACAAATTTTAGCACGACGCCCTTTTGCAGATCCCGGCCACAAGCCTTTGCACCGACATTCACCATCTTTGCGGCTCCTCTCATGGCAAACCAATTTAGTGCAATTGACGATACACCAGCTGAACTCCACGACGCGCCCCTGCCCTCCGACAAGGACGCGCCCCTGAAGGAAGACATCCGCCTGCTGGGCCGACTGCTGGGCGATGTACTGCGCGACCAGGAAGGCGAAGACGTGTTCGCCGTGGTCGAAACCATCCGCCAGACAGCCGTGCGCTTCCGCCGCGAGGCCGACGCCGGCGCCGCCAAGGAACTGGACGGCATGCTGAAGATCCTGACCCGCGAGCAGACCATTTCCGTGGTGCGCGCCTTCTCCTACTTCTCGCATCTGGCCAACATCGCCGAAGACCAGCACCACATCCGTCGCCGCCGCGCCCACCTGCTGGCCGGTTCGGCCGCCCAGCAAGGCAGCGTCAGCTTCGCGCTGGGCAAACTGCAACAGGCTGGCGTCACCAAGGATACCGTCACCAGCTTCTTCCAGCAGGCGCTGATCGCCCCCGTGCTGACCGCCCACCCGACCGAAGTGCAGCGCAAGTCCATCCTCGACGCCGAGCACGACATCGCCCGCCTGCTGGCCGAGCGCGACCTGCCGTTGACGCCGAAGGAGCGTGCCGCCAACCTGCACCTGCTGCGCGCCCGCGTGGCCACGCTGTGGCAGACCCGCATGTTGCGCTACTCCAAGCTGACGGTGGCCGACGAAATCGAAAACGCGCTGTCCTACTACCGCATCACCTTCCTGCGTGAGCTGCCGGGCCTGTATGACGACATTGAAGCCGACCTCGCCGCCCAGTACGATGGCGCCGATTCGGCCACCATCGCGGCCGAGAACCCGGACCCATCCATCACCGCCCCGTATGTGCAGATGGGCAGCTGGATCGGCGGCGACCGCGATGGCAATCCCAACGTCAACGCCGGCACCATGCAGCACGCGCTGGTGCGCCACGCCACCACCATTCTCGATTTCTATCTGGAAGAAGCGCACGCACTGGGCGCCGAGCTGTCGATCTCGACGCTGATGGTGGCCTGCTCGCCCGCACTGCAGGCGCTGGCTGACAGCTCGCCCGACACCTCCGAACACCGCAGTGACGAGCCCTACCGCCGCGCCCTGATCGGCATTTATGCGCGGCTGGCCAGCACGGCGCGGGCGCTGGGCGCCACCAACATCCTGCGCAAGGAAGTCGGCCATGCCGATCCCTACCCGAACGCGGCCGCGTTTGCCGCCGACCTGCAAGTGCTGATCGACTCGCTGGAAGCCCACCACGGCAGCGTGCTGGTCAAGCCGCGCCTGTCGACGCTGAAGCGTGCCGCCGACATCTTCGGCTTCCATCTGGCCTCGCTGGACATGCGCCAGAGTTCCGACATCCATGAACGGGTGCTGGCCGAACTGTTCGCCAAGAGCGGCGTGCAAGCAGCCTATGCGGAGCTGGACGAAGATGCCAAGGTGGCGCTGCTGTTGAGTGAACTGGACCAGCCGCGCCTGCTGTATTCGCCGTATCTCGATTACTCGGCCGAGACCGATTCCGAACTGGCGATTTTGCGCGCGGCGCGCCAGATCCGCGCCCAGTACGGCACGCGGGCGATCCGCAACTACATCATTTCGCACACCGAAACCGTGTCCGACCTGCTGGAAGTGCTGCTGCTGCAAAAAGAAATGGGCCTGCTGCGGCTGGCCGGCACCGATTCCGAGCTGGACCTGATGGTGATCCCGCTGTTTGAAACCATTCCCGACCTGCAACGCGCGGCCGGCATCATGCAGGCCGTGATGGCGCTCCCGCTGGTCAGCCAGCTGATCGCCAAACAGGGTCAGATTCAGGAAGTCATGCTCGGCTATTCCGACTCGAACAAGGACGGCGGCTTCCTGACCTCGAACTGGGAACTGTACAAGGCGGAAACCCATCTGGTGACGGTGTTTGCTGCCGCCGGCGTCAAGCTGCGCCTGTTCCATGGCCGCGGCGGCACCGTCGGCCGTGGCGGCGGTCCGTCGTATGAGGCGATCCTGGCCCAGCCGCATGGCACCGTCAACGGCCAGATCCGCCTGACCGAACAGGGCGAGATCATCGCCTCCAAGTTCTCCAACAAGGACATCGGCCGCCGCAACCTGGAACTACTGGTCGCGGCGACACTGGAAGCGAGCCTGATGCCGCAGTCGGAAGACGCCGGTCATCAAAGCCAGCTGCACGGCTTCGAAGCCGTGATGGCCGACATCTCCCATCTGGCCTACAAGGCGTACCGCAATCTGGTCTATGAAACGCCGGGCTTCACCGACTACTTCTTCGCCGCCACGCCGATCGCCGAGATCGCCGAACTGAACCTCGGCTCGCGGCCGGCCTCGCGCAAGTCGACCAAGCGCATCGAAGACTTGCGCGCGATTCCCTGGGGCTTCTCGTGGGGCCAGTGCCGCTTGCTGCTGCCGGGCTGGTACGGCTTCGGCAGCGCCATCGCCGAGTGGATTGCGGCCGGCGAGCGGGCCCAACGCATCGCCCAGCTCCAAGCGATGGTCCGTGAATGGCCGTTCTTCGCCACCCTGCTGTCGAATATGGACATGGTGTTGGCCAAGACTGATCTGGCCATCGCCTCGCGCTATGCCGAACTGGTACAGGACAAGGAGTTGCGCGAGCGCATCTTCAAGCGCATCACCGACGAGCATGCAACAACGCTGGATATCTTGCAGAGCATCACCGGCAGCAGTGAACGACTGGCTGGCAATCCGCTACTGGCGCGCTCGATCCAGAACCGTTTTGACTATCTCGACCCGCTGAATCACTTGCAGGTGGAGCTGATCAAGCGTCACCGCACGCTCAGCAACACCCCCGGCAAGACCGACGAGCGCGTCCACCGTGGCATCCACCTGTCGATCAACGGCGTGGCCGCCGGCTTACGCAACACCGGCTGAGCCCAGGCTGCAGACGAAAAAAAGGGACGCCGCGGCGTCCCTTTTTGATCCCCGACAGA
>JBGSBQ010000522.1:0-3408 GCA_041730475.1 Sphingomonadaceae bacterium | reverse complement strand
CGGCAAGACCACGCTGGCGAACGCGATGGCGACGCATTTCGGCGCCTTGTGGGTACCCGAATACCTGCGCGAATTCGTCGACACACATGACCGCGTGCCGCTGGCCGGTGACCAGTATCCGATCGCCGTCGAGCAATGCGCGCGCGAAGATGCCGCTGCGGCGGTGGCGCAGGCGATGGGGGCGCGCTATCTTTTTTGCGACACTACGGCGCTGATGACCGCCGTCTACAGCCGCCAGTATTTTGGGGGCATCGATCCCGAACTGGCGGCGCTGGTGGCGACCCGGCGCTACGACATCACACTGCTGACGGCACCCGACATTCCTTGGGTGGCCGATGGCTTGCAACGCGCGTGTGCGGAAGTGAGCAAAATTGTGCATGAACTGCTGCTGGACGAGTTACGTGCACGTGCGATAGGCTATCATCTGATCGAAGGCAGTCCGCAGGAGCGTCTGTCACAGGCGATGCACATACTGGAGTAAGGCACATGAAAAAGCTGGTGGTTCTGGGATACGCAGCTGCCCTGCTGGGGCCGCTGGCGCATGCCGAAACCGGCTATTATCTGGTGTCCGTCTACGGCGAAGAAGGTCAGGCCGCAATCGATTACAAGTACTGGAACGCGCATTACAGAGGCCGCACCGTCGCCGCTCCGGAAGTCGGTATCGGTTATGGCGTGACGTCGCGCTGGTACACCAATGTGTCGGCCATGTGGGTCAAGCTCAATGGTAGCGCCGGGCACTGGGTCGAGACCAGTTGGCAGAACGACTATCTGCTGACGCAGGGCCAGTATGCGGTCGATGTGGCGCTGCATACCGAAATCGGCCGCCCGCGTGACAGAGCCGACGGCTACAGCCTCGAATGGGGACCGGTACTCCAGACCGAGATTGGCCGCACCCAGTTGAATGCCAACCTGTTTTTTCAGCGCGACTATCGCGTCAGCGCGCCCGGTGCGGCGCCCGGTCCGACCGAACTGAGCTACCAGTTACAGGTCAAGCATCGCTGGAAAAGCTGGTTCCAGCCCGGCATTCAGGTGCTGGGGGAAGTCGGCAAGTGGAATGACTGGGCGCCGCTGCGGCAGCAGTCGCACCGCGCCGGCCCGGTCGTGCTGGGCCATTACGATATTGCCGGCCATGAATGGCGCTATGAGTTCGGTTATCTGGTCGGACGCAATTCTGCACGCGCTGCGAAGAACTTCACGATGCGCGTGCAGTACCTGTTCTAGGGTCCTGAATTACTAGTTCGTTGAAGAATAAATATAGCGAAATCGGGCCGAGACAAGGAACAAAGCACAGCAAGGCCGGTAATGCCGTTCAGTTAGTAGGCCGTAGCGTGCGCTTACCCCCCCCAGTGCAAAACCCGGGGTCAGACGGGGACGCCGAGTCCCGGCGGGTCTGACCCCAGCTTTACGCCGTTGGGGTTTGCCAGCCGACCTGCGCCTTAACTGAACAGCATTACAGCAAGGCCGGGGCCTTGCGCGCATTTGTGACGCTGTATCGGTACGCTTGTCGCCATATTTATTCAACGAATCTGCAATTCAGGACACTAGTCCTTACAGGTCAAACTGGGCCGAGACGCGCAGGCTGCGTTTGGCGCCCGGGAACAGATAACCACCCAGATCCGGCGTCACGTCGCGCCAGTAGAAGCGGTTGAACACGTTGTCGACCTGTGCCCGCAGCGTGGTGCGGGTGGCACCGATGTGGGTGGCATAGGCGGCGCCCAGGTTGACCACGTGGTAGCCTGGCACGAACACGGTGTTCAGATTGTCAAACGCTTTCTTGCCGGAGTAGGTCCAGTTGGCGTTGACGTCGAGGCCAGCCACCTGTGGTACCGAGTAGATGCCATACACACTGGTCTTCAGCGTGGCGATGTTCGGTTCGCGCTTGCCGTCCATGTCGTCATGCCCGGTGCCGCTCTGGCGCGTATGCAGCGCGGCAGATGAAGCACCCACCACCAGATCACGCGTGGCCTTGCCGTTCAGCGCCAGTTCCAGACCACGGTGCTGGGCCTGTCCATTGCGTACCCAGGTATTGCTGGCGTCGAGGAATTCCAGGCCTTTGCGGATCTGGAACAGCGCCAGCGTGGCGTTCAGTTCCGGCGTAATGTCGGCCTTGACGCCCACTTCCATCTGCTTCGATTTGCCGGGCGCCAGTGCGCGGTTGGCATTGGTGGTGCCGATCGGCGCGATGCTGCCATGTTCCAGCCCTTGCGAGGCAGAAGCGTAGGTCGACACGTTCGGGCGCACGCTATACACCAGCGCCACGTTCGGCAGCCAGAAGCCTTCGTCGGTCATTGCATGCGGCGCGCCGAATTCGATGAATTCGTCGCGCTTGACCTGCACGTAGCGGGCGCCTGCGTGCAGTGCCAGTTGCTCGTTCAGCGTCACGATGTCTTGCGCGAACAGGGCGCGTTCGTGGCTGGTGCGGCGTTCCGTGGCCGGGCGGCTGGTCTTGTCCTGCAGGTTCTGGTCTTTCAGGTCGATGATCACCGGATGGTAGATATTCGTGGTGCCGGCATAGTCGTACACATAATTGCCCCACTTTTCGCTGTTCTTGTAGAACGAGGCGCCGCCGGTGAATGCATGCGCCAGTGCGCCGGTGCTGAATTTGCCCTGTACCAGTGCCTGCACCGTCAGCGGCGATTTCTGTTCGTCCTTGGAGATGTAGTCGTAAATATCGTAGTCGCCATTGGCGCAGATGCCGGGGAACAGGTTCTCGGCGGCGCAGCCATACGGGAAGGCGGTGTAGTCGTCGCGCTTGAAGTTGTGCTGATTGGCGCTGATGCTGGTGTGCCAGTCCGGCGCAAAGCGGTAATCGAAACGCAGGCCGATGTTGCTGGTGGTGGTTTCCACCGGCTTGGTCCATGGCTGGGCATTCAGCATTTGGTCGGCTGGCACATTCGGCAGCGTGGTGTTGTTGATCAGCTGGAAGCCGGGCGCGGTAGCCTGCGCCTTGCGCTGGTAGTCGGCGTCCAGTTGCAGCAGGGCGTCCGGCGACAGCTTGAAGTCGAACGCGCCGGAGATGAATTTGCGGTTGCCGTCCGCGCCCTTGATGGTGGAGCGCAGCCGTTCGGCGGCGAGGTTGACGCGGTAGCCGAAACGCGCATCGTCGAAGCGGCCGCCAACATCGACGGCGCCGTACAGATTGCCCCGTTCACGTTCTTCCAGCAGCACGGTGCGCACTGGCGTATCCGTTGGGCGCTTGACCACGTAGTTGATGATGCCGCCCGGCGCGGCAATGCCCGCCTGCAGGCCGGCCAGGCCCTTCAGCACTTCGATGCGTTCCTTGTTTTCCAGCGGAATTTGCGTGTCGCCGGGAATGGCCACGCCATCCTTGCGGTAGCTGGAATTGGTGTCGAGCTTGAAGCCACGGATCGAGAACTGCTCGGCATAGCCGACCGCGTTGTAGGCGTC
>JBGSBQ010000521.1:0-3410 GCA_041730475.1 Sphingomonadaceae bacterium | reverse complement strand
CAGCGCCCCCTCAGCCGCCCTGCGCAGTCAGCGATTTCACCAGCGCGTCTATATAGGCGTTACGGGCCGCCCGGTGGATTTCCAGGTCGCGCTGCAACTCCGCCAACTTATGATCGATGATGCGCACCATGTCGAAATTCCGACGCGCCTCTTCGGACATGGCGGCAGTGCTAAACTCGGTACCGTTGATCGTAATTTTCTCGGGTGCATTCATACTCGCTCCATGTTTTGGCAGTGCCGGAGGCAATTCAGGAGGGGCGACGTAAGCCTGCGCCTTATTTGCTAGCGCCAGCATGCGGTTGGCCTCATGGACAGCCTTGATGATTTTTGCGCCATGGTGCCGAGCGCCATACCAGCGCTTGCTGCGATATTCGCGGCAAGCGTGTAACGCTCTGACCCGGCCTGCTTGCGCCGTCGGCGGCAAAGACGATTTTACTGCGCCCAAGGCCTGCACCAGATACTGGAACACGGCGGCCGGCATCGGCTGATCGGCCAGCACGTCCTCGCTGGGCGTGAAGCGCCCCGCCCGTGTCATACCGACCATATACTCGGAGCAATCCTTGAGCGACAGGGTACCGTCCGGGGCCAGATGTATTAGCGGACAATACGGCGCCAATTCCGGTAACACATGGTTCGGAAAGACGCGGTGTTTCCAGTAACGCGCAGAAAGGTCGGCAAAGTGCCGGTAGTCGGCGACCGGTATCAGGCGCGCCTGCTCGAATGGCAGGATTTCCACTTTGGGTTTGCTTGGGGTCACCGTGTCGTTGGAAACGTCCAGGTACAAGGTACCGAGCTGAAAAGCGTTCTGAAAGAATTCACCTCGCAGGTCGCCCCACACCAGACGGCAGACACCGCCGGCTTTGCGAAAGGCGGCAAACGCCGCACGCCCCGCAACGGCAAGCTCCGATAACGGCACTGCGGACCAAGCGCCCTGTTCCAGCAGTGCCATGACCGCCAGCGAGATTTCCAGACATTGGCCCAGCGGGTAAGGTTTGCCGAGCTTGACTGGCTGCGCGCGCGCCAGTGTGACATCCACATGCGCGCGGACGGCCAAAAAGAACACTTCCAGTTCCGACAACGACGGCAGCAGATAGCGCTCGCTCAGCGCAGTTTGCCGCACGCGATCCGCGACGCGGGGCTCGCACGGCAACATGACGTCGGAGACGTTGAGCAGTATATGTTTGGACAAATCCAGCCACTTTCAAGATTGACGCCGCGGCCCGGACTGACCCCGGACTAACGGCGGGTGAAGAGATCGCAACTGTTATCGATCTTGATACGGCTGCGTAAAGCGCCGAGGATACGGGGCCATCCCATAGCGCCGACTATCCGCTTACCTGCTCTACCGGGTAGTACGAACCGATGGCCCGATCCGCAGAAGCGCTCCCCTCCCAGAATAAAAACAGGGGCGACACGCCGCCGCATACCTCCCCCTTGATTCGATAATACTTAAATTCCAGCGCCCGGGCCAGGACTCGGTTCAGAAGCCCGTGGCTGGATAGTTCGGCAATTCAAGCAGATGTTTTGATCTGCCACACCGCTGCCCGACCAATCGCCGAAATACTTTCGAGAGCAACTATTTCGATGCGATCGCTTAAATTTCGACCAGCGCATCTTTCCGCAGCCGCGCTACCTGCACCGTTGCCCTGACTGGCGGTTTGCTTTGGAAATAGCTTGCGTAGACCGCGTTGAGCTTACCGAAATCAATCAAGTCCTTGACATACACGGTCGGAGCGACCACTTCATCCAGTGTCATGCTATTGGCTGCCAAGACGGCTTTCAAGTTATCCAGCACTTGCCGCGCCTGTTCCTCGATACCGCCTGCAAACTGAGGTGTTTGTTGCGAAATGGTGCAAGGTTGCACGAGGAGGATCCACAGCAAAAAAGGGATACACGCCTGAGCATATACCCCTTTTTCTGTACCACCACAATTCTGGCGCGCGAACCAGTCTAGCTTACCTTATCGGCGCGAGCAATTTGTCGTCGCTGACGAGGTTACGCACACCGTGGGCGTGGCCTTCCTTGAAGACATTGGCTTTACACCAGGCGCCGACGGATTCGGCATTCACCTTCAACACTTTAGGTCGCACGCTCCACGAGACCTGCAAGGGCGAGCCTTTTTCATTATAGTTCGGTCCGGTGGTCGAACCCGCGTATTGGATGGCTTTACCCATGTGTTTCGGGATCCGCTTGGCCTGCTGATAGCCGTTGACTTCGCCGAGTTCGGTAAGTTCTGCAAAATTGGCCGCTTTAGCATCATTGACCAGCACCAGGACTTGGGCCTCGACCCGCAACTGGGGATTGGCGTCGGCTTCGCTGAGACAAGCGTTCAGCGTCGGGCCGGGCGTGACTTGCGCCGTGCTGTGCACGTAGTGTAGCTCGATGGTATCGCCCACCTGCAGGCCGCCGTGCTCGCCAGAGCAGACCTCGGCGCTCAGCGGGGTGGCCTCGGCGGGCGTCAATTTGCCAGTATATTTAAACCCCGCATCGGATGGCAGCGTGAATTCTCCACCTTTGTGTTCGGCGTTTTTATGGAAGTGAATATTACAAAGATTCATCTTCGCCGCAGCCGGTGCCATGGTGAACACGCGCAGATTGCTGCCGCCCTTTACGCTCAGGTCGCGCGGCGCTTGGGGGCCGTAACCTTTGCCTTCCGTGGCGTTGGCCAAGGCTGCGTTCTGGCTTGCTAGCGTGGCACCTCCCCCATGGTGGTCATCCTGGGCATAGGCGCACATGCCACTGCTCAGCGTGAGTGCTAACAGGGTCAAAGCAAATGGTATTTTCATGGTGCGCGCTCCAAGTTCAGAAAGGGGGATTTGATTCTAACTGCATTGCACTAGGCAGTCGATCAGCCATTCCACGATTCTTAGGGCGGCCAGAAATGAAACAAGGGCTTACACACGGAAGCATGTAAGCCCTTCATTCTGAACGAATCAAATTCTGGCTCCCCGACCTGGACTCGAACCAGGGACCTGCGGATTAACAGTCCGTCGCTCTACCAACTGAGCTATCAGGGAATTGAGGCCAGCACTATAGCTGCTGATTCCAGATTTACCAAATTTTTTTTATGCGCCCGGATGAGGCGGTGCCAGCATCATCAACACAGTCGGCATCACGAATCGCCAATCAGTGATGAACAGCGCCACTATTTTGCCAAGGTGGGGGCTAACTCAGCCCACTCCCGGCTCGCCCGCAGACGACGTATGGCCTCCCAGGTCGCTGCCACCAGTCCCGGATTGGCATCCGCAAAATCATTGCTAAACGTGAGATAAGCATCATTCAACAAAAATGCTGGCGTGAGTATGCGCAGCGTTTTGAACTCCTGCTGGGCAAGAAAACCCTGAGCATCCGATTCGCGTATGACCACCGCCTGAAAGCGCCCAGCCATCAGCATCTGCATCAACTGCTGG
>JBGSBQ010000520.1:0-3411 GCA_041730475.1 Sphingomonadaceae bacterium | reverse complement strand
CCCGCCCGCTCCGCCCATGGTAACCAGCACCTCGGCCGCCTGCTCGCGTTCACGGCCGGCGCCCGGAACGCGGGCGGCTTCCTGATCGTCAAACAATATACCTCCCACATGTCGGGCATGGTGTCCTCGGTAGCCGATGATCTGGTGATCGGCCAGTTCGACCTGGCGCTGCTGGCCTGCAGCGCGGTGGCCGCGTTCACCTCCGGCGCCATCATGTCCAGCGTGTTGATCAACATCGGCCGCCAGGCCGACGCCCGCAGCCTGTACGCGCTGCCGCTGCTGGTCGAAGCGACGCTGGTCGCTGCCTTCGGCGTGCTGACGGCCGATCTGGCGCGCGGCCCGGTAATGGGCGACGCCACGCTGGTCAGCCTGCTGTGCTTCGTCATGGGCTGCCAGAACGCCATCATCACCAAGATTTCCAAGGCCGAGATCCGCACCACCCACGTGACCGGCCTGATCACCGACATCGGCATCGAGCTGGGCCGCTGGCTATATTTCAGCGCCAGCCGTAACGGCCACCACCCGAGCGCCGTGCCGGAAGACCGCGCCAAGCTGGTGCTGCTATCGAGCCTGCTGGGCGCCTTCGTGCTGGGCGCGCTGCTGGGCGCGATCGGCTTCAAGCTGGTCGGCGGACTGGCGGCACTGCTGCCGGCCAGCATGCTGGCATTGGCCGCCGTGGTGCCGATGGCGGACGATCTGGGCTGGTACCTGCGCCGCAAATAGTCCGCCACCATGCTCCCCACGCCGACCGACGAAGCGCTGATGCAGGCCTATTGCCACGGCGATCTGGCCGCCTTCCAGCAACTCTACCAGCGCCACCAGCGTGGCCTGTACCGTTTTCTGGCGTGGCGTTCGCCGCGCCGCGACTGGGTCGACGAGGTCGCGCAAGACAGCTGGATCGCGCTACATCAGGCCCGCGAACGCTATCAGGTGAGCGCCAGTTTTCGCACCTTCCTGTACCAGATCGCGCGCAACCGGCTGATCGACCTGCAACGCCAGCCGCAGGCGCAGCCGCAGGATGGGGCCGACGCGCCGGAGGGCGCCACGCTGGACGCTGGGCCGGACCTGTTGCTGGAAACCCGGCAAAGTAACGCCGCGCTGCATCAGGCCATCCAGGCCCTGCCCGGCGAGCAGAAAGAAGCGCTGGTGCTACAGCAATTCAGCGGACTGTCGCTGGACGAGATTGCGACACTGACGGCCGTCCCGCTGGAAACCGTAAAAAGCAGGCTACGCTACGCCATGCGAAAATTGCGCGATCATTTCTCGGCCGGCACGCCGGTCCGCGAGGAGCAAGCATGACGACCCACCACGACCATGACCTGACTGACGCCGAATTCGACGCCCTGCTGGCCGGCGAAGGCGAGCTCGCGCGCCAGCTGGCGGCGCTGCCGCAACCCGAGTCGCCCGCCGCGCTGGACGCCAGCATCCTGGCCGCCATCACGGCCCGCATGACGCAGGAAACCAGCAAGGCGGAGCAACCCGCAGCGCCGACCATCGGCGCCACACCGGCCGTGGCAGCGCAGCCACGCCCAGCCGCCGCCAACAACGCCGACCACGGCTTACCGGCAGCCCCCTTCCGCCCCAGCTTCATGGCGCGCTGGCGCATGCCGATGGCGCTGGCAGCGAGCTTCGTCGGCGCCATGTTATTGATGCTGGAATGGCAACACGAAGACAGCACCTTGCTCACGCTGCCCGCGCCACCATCCGCCGCAGCGCCCGCCGCGCAGACAGACCAGCCGCCGCCGCCCGCGGCCGAGAATGCCAACCAGCACGCCAGTCCTGACGCCAACCCAGCGGCAACATGGCAAGCAGCAGAAATGCGCAGCATCGAGCGAGCCGCGACGGCTAAACAGGCAGCAGCGCAGCAGGCATTAGCACAGCAGGCAGCGGCTCGGCGCAGCGCCGAACGTGACGCAGCAGCCAGCGAGTTGGCACGCATGTCGCCCCCCACCCCAGCCCGATCAGCTCCGGCTCCGGCAGCCAGTATTTCTCCGTCGGTTGTGGTGCCGGCCCCGGCGCCGGCACCGGCCATAACTTACCGCGGCCTCGCCACACCGCCCGCCGACGCTGCCGCCAACTGGCTGCAGGCTATCGACAGGCTGCTCACTGCAGACCAGCCGCAAGCGGCGCTGCGCGAATGGAATCTGTTCCGCGTCACCTATCCAGACTACCCGGTACCGCCCGAACTGGCCAGCCGCATCGCCGCCGCGCAATAACCCCCCCCCCCACGGCGGAACTCTGGGGTCCGACCCGCCGGGACTCGGCGTCCCCGTCTGACCCCCGCTTTGCTGTGGGGCTACCGCAAGCGCTGGCGGCCATTTCGGAACACAGCGGCGTTGCAATGGGATGTCTCGCTCATAGCTGCTTGACGAAGGACATAGCCCCCCGCGCAGGCGGGAACCCATAGCGCGCCGACACAATGACGCACCAAACATGCCCACCTGCACCAGAAGTCACGTCACCCAATGAACCGGATAACAGGACCCATCAGCGCCCACCGACCTCAAACTCCCCCACCAACACCGTCTGCCCCTGCCCCTCCAGCCGCAGCGTGACCATCTGATCGCGCGCCGCCGCCGTGCCAAAGCCGCTGGTGAGCTTCAACTGCAAGGTAGTCGCCCCGGCCACCAGCTGCTGGCGGCTGCCGAAGAAATTCACCTGCACCTTATACTTGCCCGGCTTGGCCTGCCGCAGCGAAAACTCCTCCGGCCCATACCCGCCCGTAAAGTCCTGCGACAAGCGCCCACCCTGATAAGTAAAGCGATTCCCATAAAAGCAGCGTTCCCCATTCGGATCGGTTACCCACAAATCCATATCCGAATTATCCGCATCCCACGCCAGCACCACCCGCAAATCGAGCGGCATATGCGCCAGCAAGCGGCTATCCATGCGGCTGGTATCAAGCGCCACCCCCTTAGCCCGCTGCGCCGCGATGATGCCATTCATATCCGCCAGCGCGATCAACTCGATTTCCGCAAAGCGACTATCCCACGGCCGGATCGCCACCTCATACAACTGCTCCACCGCCTGCTGCGCCCGGCCGGCCGCTGCATACGCCAGACCCAGATCGCGGAACGATTGCGGCTCCTCCTCGGCCAGCTCGCGCACCTTCTCAAACACCGGCAGCGCCAGTAGCGGCTGGCCCGCCTGTAGCAAGCGATAGCCGAGGATACGCAGCACCTGGCGGTTCTCCAGATCCATCTCCGCCAGGTTCGACAACACCCGTAACGCCAGCTCGCGCTGACCGCGCTCAAACAGCTGATCCGCCACATCGACATAAAACGCACTGCTATCCAGATACGACGGCCGCTCGTCCAGATAGATCGCATACAGCTGCTCATTGCTGGCCTGCTTCATGCGCGTCAGATAACTGGCATGTGCATCCCACCGTTTCAGACTGGTGCTGATCAC
>JBGSBQ010000519.1:0-3412 GCA_041730475.1 Sphingomonadaceae bacterium | reverse complement strand
GCTGCCCAGCGTCTCGGCCAGCAGCACCGACGCCCCGCCAGCTGCATCAGGCGGCGCAACCACTGCAAGCCGGGGTCCTGCGTACGGTATTTATGCCACTGAATCGACTGCGTCATGGCGGCCATCGGCACCGGCAGCGGGAAGATGCGCAATGGCAGACCGCGCTGCACCTGTCGCGCCAGCCGCTGGTGCACGGTGGCGATCCGCTCCGTGCCCACCACCAGATAGGGCGCGGCGAGGAAACTGTAGGAATTCACTTCGACGCGGCGCGCAATGCCAGTCTCCTGCATGAAACGGGTCTCAAACGAGCGATCGATGCCCGGCGGTTGCATGATGACGTGACCGGCCTGCTGGTAGGCCGCCAGCGTCAGGCCCTCGCGCGCAATCTGGCTCTGGTCCCACACCACGCAGCAGAACTCCTCGGCGAACAACGGTTCACGCGGATGATCGGGCGAACAGTAGTCATGCGGTACCACCAGCAGGTCGCCATCGCCCTGCTCCAGCGTGCGCTGCGGCTGACGGGTTTGCGGCAGCAGGTGAAAGCGCGCCGTGCAGTTTTGCTGCTGCGCCAGTTCAAAGAAATGCGGCATCAGTACCGCCATCGAAAAGTCCGACACGAAGATGCGGAACTCGCGGTCGGTCTGGGTCGGATCGAAGCTGGGCATGGCGGTGATCGTGGTATCCACCCGCACCAGCACATCGCGCACCGCTTCGCGCAACACTTCGGCACGCGGGGTCAGCTCCATCTGGCGCCCGACCTGCACCAGGAGTTCGTCGTCAAAGTATTCACGCAGCCGCGCCAGCGAGCTGCTCAGCGCCGACTGGCTCATATGCAATTGCTCGGCGGCGCGCGTCACGCTGCGCAGCGTGAACAAGGCGTCCAGCGCCACCAGTAAATTCAGATCCAGCTTGTTAAATCGCATCGGGTCCCCTGCTTGTCTTGTTATGTATTGACGCCATCGATACTACACATGCATGCAATCCATTTTACACATATAAGTCAGGGCGGCACACTGCAATCTCCAAACAATAAAACACCAATGGAGACACGCATGAAAACACTGCCCCTCAGCTGGGCGGCGGCCGCACTGCTGGCCGCCGGATATAGTCAGGCCACGGAAATTGAAACCGCCAACCCTGACTGGAGCCTGCGCTTCGACAACACCATCAAGGCCAGCACGCTGTACCGCCTGCACGACGCCGATGCCGCGCTGGTCAACAGCACCCGCCTGCTGGTGCCCGGTGTTGCCGCCTCGGCCTTTCCGCAGGCGCTGAACTTCAACGCCGGTAACGACAACTTCCGCAATCAGGGCGTGGTATCGCAGCGGGTCGACTTGCTGAGCGAATTCGATGCCGTCTATCAGGGCAAATTCGGCCTGCGCGTCAGCGCCGCCGCGTGGTACGACCGCGCCTATGATGGCAAGACCGATGCCACCGATGTGCTGAATGGCCAGACTCCCTACAACGATATCGCCAGCGCCACCCGCAAGCTGGCCGGCCGTAAAGCGGAAGTGCTGGACGCCTTCATCTTTGGCGGCTGGCAGTTGGGCGAGGGACAGAAACTGTCGGCCCGCCTCGGCCAGCATGCGCTGGTGTATGGCGAAACGCTGTTCTTTGGCGATAACGGCATCGCCCGCGCTCAGGGTCCGATCGATGTCTGGAAACTGCAATCGTCGCCCAATGCCCAGTTCAAGGAAATCATCCGGCCGGTGCCGCAACTGTCCGGCCAGTTGCAACTGAATCAGGATGTGATGCTGGGCGCCTATTACCAGTTCAAATGGGAAGCTGACCGCATCGCGCCAGCAGGCAGCTACTTCAGCACCGCCAACGCACTCTGGGGCGGTTCGCCGCTGCCGGAAATTATTACTACGAATGTGCTGCTGCCCGGCGGCGACCGCAAGGTATCCAACGGTGGCCAGTTCGGCGCGCAGCTCAAATGGCGCCTCGATGAAACTGACCTCGGCTTCTACGCGGCGCGCTTCCACGACAAATCCGGCGTGCTGTATTCGCGCCTGAACGTCACCAGCGCCGCGCCGGGCAGCTGGTACTACGTGTTCCCCGATGCCGTCACCACGGCTGGCGTCAGCGCCACCCATTCACTGGGCAATACCAACCTGTCGCTGGAAGCATCGCTGCGCAACAACATGCCGCTGACCAACGCCAACATCGTGTACCCGAATGTGCAAGCCGCGCCGCGCTATGCCACCGGCCGCACCGCCCACGTCAATCTCTCGTGGCTCAGTAGTCTGTCGCCCAACTGGCTGGCGCGCGAATCGACGCTGGTGGGCGAGCTGGCGTGGAACCGCGCCCTGTCGCGCACCGACCCTGACCACCTGCTCGATGATCTGCGCACCCGTGACGCCACCGCGCTGCAAGTCATCTTCACGCCCGCGTACCGGCAGGCCTTGCCGGGACTGGACCTGAGCGTACCGGTTGGCTTGCGCTACATCGTCGACGGCTATTCGTCCATCACCGGCCTGGCCTGGGGCGCTCCGCATACCGGCAGCGCTTCGCTGGGGCTGGAGGGTACCTATCAAGGCGTGTGGCAGTTCAGCCTCAATTACAACAAATATCTGGGCAAGGCCGAGCCGTTCCTGAATTACGCCCCCTTGCTGAGTGGCGGCCACGCCACTTACACCAGCGGCAATCCTCTGGCCGACCGCGACTACCTCGCCTTGTCCGTGCGCCGCACGTTCTAAGCCGACCCAGAACAACTCAGGAGACACGCATGACCACACGATTGAACTTGACGCTGGCAGCGCTGCTGGCCGCCACCCTGCCCGCGCACGCTGGCGTCACGCCGGAAGAAGCGGCCAAATTGAAAACCGAACTGACTCCGTTCGGCGCCGACAAGGCAGGCAACAAAGATGGCAGCATCCCGGCCTGGAGCGGCGGTCACCCCACACCGATTGCCGGCGACAAGGCCGGTGGCCGCCGTGGCGATCCGTTCAAGGATGAGAAGCCGCTGTATGTCGTCAACGCCAAGAACCTTGACCAGCATGGCGCGCTGCTGACCGACGGCACCAAGGCCCTGCTGAAAAAGCACCCGGAATTCCGGCTCGACGTCTACCCGACCCACCGCACTGCCGCCGCCCCGCAATGGGTCTACGACAACACCTACAAGAACGCCACCCGCGCCAAGCTGAATGGCGATGTACCGAGTGGCGCCTACGGCGGCATTCCGTTCCCGCTGCCGAAGACCGGCGCCGAAGTGATGTGGAACCACATGCTGCGCTGGCGCGGCACCGCATGGCAGTTCCAGGTCAACCAGTACCAGCTGACGGCGGACGGCAAAGCCGTACTGACCACCAGTGGTACCGGCGACCAGCAGATGCCTTATTACCTGCAGGACGGCACCCCGGAGCAATTCGCCAAGTCGAATGAATTCTGGCTGCTGCGTCTGATCAATTCG
>JBGSBQ010000518.1:0-3377 GCA_041730475.1 Sphingomonadaceae bacterium | reverse complement strand
CGTGGCAGCCTTCAACGAAGTGGGCACGGCGAGTGCCGTCGCCGGCTTAGGCATTCACTGCCTGAGCCAGGCCGGATGTCACAAGGAGCTGCAAGAAGGCAGCCTGGTACGCCTGTTGCCCGACTGGGACATGGGCACGATCGAAGTCCATGCGCTCTTTACCGCTGGTCGAGCGTCGAAACCTTCTGCTAAAGCCTTCTTCGAATATCTGAAAAGCCAGGTCGGCCAGTTCGGCATAGTCTGATCCAACATCGCCTCGCGAGAGACACGGACTGTAAGTTCCTTGCTGTTCTTCTGCGGCGGCGCGCCTGCGGGCAATATGCCGCCAGTATCAATACGCCCCCCGGCTTTGCTGTGTGGTTAAGACTGGCAGCGCGCTGCGCACGCCAGCCTTAGCGATTTCAGGCGTTACATGGTCGAGATCGGTGGCCCCAGACTGGCCCGGCCATCACTTATCGATCAGGTATGGAACGGCACCCACATCATCTTCACCTCGACATTGAGCATCCCGGACTTCACGGTCGGGTCATCGTTGCCGATCCGGATCGCTTCCTCCAAGTCGCCTGCCTTAAAGATAGTCATGCCACCTTCGTCCAGTTCCCCATTCAAGCCGCCGGCTTTTTTCATGAACGGACCGCTGAGCACCGTCATGCCCGACTCCTGCATTTTTAGCATGTAGCCAACGTGATCCATGAACTCTGGCTGTTCGTTGTACTTCACACCAGGCACCCATTTCGGGCCGGGGGTCTGGAAGGCGACAAAATAATGTGGGCCGTTTTCGTCAATCATGATGTTCTCCAAAAGTAAGTTGTGAAAAAATCTGCGTCAATACAACGTGTGCTGCGCCGCTCGTCCCTGAGTATCTGGTCACGCCGGTGCCGCTGCATTGTTCGTCTGGAGGCAAGTATAGTTCGCCTGCCGCCACGCCACAGACATGACAGTTATTCGGTACCTGCATGAATCCAGCTACATCCACATTCCAACGATCAACGGCATAACTGTAATGTTCGCCCTTGGCTATTCAAGCCTGCAGCGCGGCGCTACAGTTTTCCCCACGGAGCGCCGCATCCCGCGTGCGCCTATCCACCCTCGGGGGCCAGCATGTCATTCGCTTTATCAACCCGGCGCCAATGGCTGCGACAGGTCGGCGGTCTGATGCTATCGGCCGGTTCCGGCACTCCGCTATGGGCGCAATTGCCGCCGCGTCTACGCGTTACGATGGTCAACCTGATGCCATGGAGCGGCACCGCCAACACCGGCGTACTGGTCGAACTGGCGCGCGATATCGCCCAGCGCAGCGGACTAATTTTTGACATCATGCCGCTGCCGTACGCACGTGCACTGGTCATGATCGAGGAAGGCAGCATCGACTTGATGTTAGCCGTGCAAAGTGCGCGCGTCGAACATAGCGCTACCTGCGTGGCGAGCGTGTCCGATGCGGAGATCACCTTGCTGGCGCGGCCCAATCTAGTGGTCAGCACACTGGCTGACCTGCACGGCAAGCGGGTTGGCCATTTACGCCACGCCGACTACGATCCAGACTTTGCCGCCGCGACTGATATCCTGAAGTACGAATTCAATAGCTATGCCCAAGGCTTACGCATGCTGCAAATCGGCCGGCTCGATGCACTGGTCGCCATCCGCGGTGCGATCCAATACACCCTGCGAAGCATGGGCTTACCGCCGGCAAATGACAGCAGCATGTTGACGTTACGGCGCGCCCCGGTGCTGCTCTACCAGAGCAGGTGGTGCATCACCAGCGCGGCAACGGAGCGAGCGCTGGCGCAGGCTTGTGCCAGTCTGCGCCGCGAAAACAGGGGCCATGCACTACTCCAACACCTGCTGGACTGAAGTCTGCTGCAGCAGCGCGCATACCCCCATTGATACGCCGTGGGTATAGATGAAATCCGCCAGCGCTGGCTACCGCGCCATCGACCACAACGCTATCTTGACTGCTGTAGCGCCAGCAATTTGACACCAGCTTGACTAACCTAGGAGATCGACATGCTTGCAGTCCACCTTACCGCCTTTGGCGACCCGCACCGCTTTGCCACCACGGTGGAGATTCCCGAACCAGCGGCGCCTGCCGCCGGTGAAGTCTTGATCAGTATCCTGTACGCGCCAGTGAATCATAATGACCTTCTGGTAATGGGAGGCAACTTCCCCTACCGCCCAGCCCTGCCTGCGGTGCTTGGCAATGAAGCGGTAGGCCGCATCGTTGCCGTCGGCGCCGGCGTTGAGCACGTTCAAGCAGGAGACCTTGTGACGCCGCCCCTCTACAGCGGAACCTGGCGCGAACGGATGGTGATTTCCGCGGAGGGACTGTTCGCCCTCCCCTCGGACGCAGACCTGCAGCAATTATCAATGCTGCGCATTAACCCGCTCACAGCCGGCCTGATGCTGAGCGAATATGTCGATCTATCGCCAGGAGACTGGATCGTGCAGAACGCCGCTAGTTCCGGCGTGGGCCGCGCCGCCATCGCGATCGCCAAGGCGCGCGGCCTGCGCTCCATCAATCTGGTGCGCCGGACCGAGCAGATCGAGGAAATCAAGGCGGCAGGGGGCGACATTGTCCTACTGGACGAACCGGGTGCAGCGGCCAAGGCTGCGTCGCTGATCGACGACGGCAAGGTGCGACTTGCACTGGACGGCGTGGCGGGGGCTGCTAGCGCGCGTTTGCTCGCTTTTCTGGCGCCCGGCAGCACGATCGTGGGCTACGCGATGATGAGTGGTGAACATCAGGCAGCGGGCGACCTGATGCAAATGATGTTCAAGTCCATTCGCGCCCATTTCTTTTACCAGAACCGAGCGCAGTTCCGCGACAAGATTCCAGCCTTGATGCATGAGGCTGCGCAATTGATAGCGGAAGGAAAGATCTTCACCCCAGTCGCCCGCACTTACCGCTTGTCGGAAGTCGCGCAAGCTATCGCCCACACGCAGGCGGGCGGCAAAGTACTACTCGACCTCGCGGGCAGTGCCGCCGGCGCGAATAGTCCGGTGTTCGGCTGACGCAGCAGCCAAGGTGTCAACGCGGCAACGCGCCAGCGCCACTACCATCCACGCACAACGGGACCATGTATGAAAATCTCCACCCAACTCTATGCAGGATTCGCGACCATGATCGCCTTGTTTATGGCTGCAGCCATAGCTGCGGCATGGCACATCAAAGGCATCGAACAGGCCAACCACGAAATGGACCGCACGGTGCAACTGCTACAACTGGCAGAAGACTGGAAAGCTCATGTGCGACAGAATTCCGCCCGCTCCCTGGCAGTTGGTATCGCCGACGGCCCGGCCATGCTGGATTTCTTCAAAAGCGACATGGCACAGACATCGGCGCTGACTTCGGTGACGCAACAGCAGTTTCTGGAGCTGGC
>JBGSBQ010000517.1:0-3427 GCA_041730475.1 Sphingomonadaceae bacterium | reverse complement strand
GCTGGGCATGAATGCCAACACGCCCACCGACGTGATGTTTTCGTTCACCGGCCTGGCCACGCGCGCTGACGAGCACAAGGACGGTTTCGGCATCGCCTTTTTCGAAGACCCGGGCCTGCGCCTGTTCGTCGACCACCTCAGCGCCCGCGCCTCGCCGGTGGCCGAGCTGATCAAGCGCTATCCGATCAAGTCCAAGAACGTCATTGCGCATATCCGCAAAGCGACCCAGGGTCACGTGGCACTGGAGAACTGCCATCCCTTTGTGCGCGAATTGTGGGGGCGCTATTGGGTGTTTGCCCATAATGGCGACCTGAAGGCGTTCGCGCCGGTGCTGGACGGGGCGTTCCGCCCGGTCGGCAGTACCGACAGTGAATTGGCATTCTGTTATCTGTTGCAGCAACTGCGGCGCCGCTTCGGCGATCAGGCCCCGAGCCGGGCCCAATTGCATGCGGCGCTGGGCGAACTAACGCAGGAAATCGCCTGCCATGGCACCTTCAACATGCTGTTGTCCAGTGGCGGCGAGCTGTTTGCCCACTGTTCCACCCACCTGGTCTACCTGGTGCGCCAGCACCCCTTCGACACGGCCAAATTGTCGGACGAGGATGTCAGCGTCGACTTTTCCCAAGTCACCACGCCGAATGACCGGGTTGCGATCATCGTCACCCAGCCGCTGACCACCAACGAACACTGGACCGCGTTCCAGCCCGGTGAACTGAAACTATTTGTAGACGGATTGCCAGTATTGCTGGACGGAATTTAATTTGTCCACGACAATAATCGTATTCGATGTCAAAATACCAGTAGATACGGCGTTCCTACCACCATCTGCACACAGCAAATGGGGTAAAGTAGCGCTATTCCCGGCTGTTTCTTGCCGACCTGTGCCTCCACCTGACAGACAGATTCAATGATCGATCTCTCCAGCAACGATACCGCCCCAAAAAGCTTGCGCGTGCGCGAGTTTTATCTGGGCCGCCAGCCTATCCTGGACCGCAACCAGGCCTTGTTCGGCTATGAGTTGCTGTTCCGCAACGCGCCGGTCGGTCCAGCCAACATCACCAATGACCTGTCGGCGACGGCGGCGGTGATCGCCCACGCGTCGCAACTGGGCATGGAAAAGACCATCGGCGACGCCCTCGGCTTCGTCAATGTGGATGCCGATGTCATCCTGAGTGACATTTTTTCCTTCCTGCCACGCGAAAAACTGGTGCTGGAAATCGTTGAAACCATGCAGGTGACGGCACCCGTATTGAGCCGCATGACGGAACTGGTGGGCCAGGGGTTCAGCTTCGCCCTCGATGGCGTGACGGTCGACAGCGGCCACGTGCAGTCGCTGCTGCCGCTGGTCGAGTACATCAAGATGGACATGCGCAATACGCCGGCCTCGTCGTTGGCCAAGCTGGCGCCGCGCTTCAAGCAGGACCATAAAAAGCTGGTGGCCGAAAAAGTCGAGACGCGCGAGGAATTCAAGACCTGCCTCGACCTTGGCTTCGACTATTTCCAGGGCTATTACTTCGCCAAGCCCGTCATCATGAGCGGCAAGAAGCTGTCGCCGTCGCAGCTGGCCGTGATGGAGCTGATGACGCTGGTGACCTCGGATGCCGACAATCTGGAAATCGAGCGCGCCATCAAGCGCGACGTGTCACTGGCGCTGAACCTGCTGCGCCTGGTGAACACGCCGGCCGTGGGCGCCCGTCAGCGCATTGATTCGCTGAGCCAGGCCGTGACCATCCTCGGCCGCCGCCAGCTGCAACGCTGGCTGCAGATCATGCTGTATGCCGAACCCAGCAAGCGCGGTCACAGCATGACGCCGCTGCTGATGCTGGCGACCACCCGTGGCCGCCTGCTGGAACTGTTGGCCGGCAAGCTGCGGCCGAGCCAGCGCTCGGCGGCCGATGTCGCCTTCACGGTCGGCATCATGTCGCTGATGGACACCTTGTTCGGGATCCCGATGCAGGAAATCCTGGCCCAGATTCCTGTCAACGACGAAGTCTCGGATGCGCTGATGTATCGCGGCGGTTTCTTCGGCGACCTGCTGAAGCTGGCCGAGTGCATCGAACGCATCGAAGACATGGAAGACCATATCGTGCCGACGTTGCGCGACCTCGCCATGTCCACCGATGAACTGGTGGAACTGGAAATGGCTGCCTTCGAGTGGAGCGATAACGTGGTCCGCTACGCGCTCTGAGTTAGCCCTACCCGTCGCCGCCTCAGGTTGCATGCCCCGCGCCGGGCCAGTGCTTGTGCAGCTCTGGGTCGGTGCGTAGCTCCCACAGCGCCAGGATGGCGACCGCCGCGCCGACGATGAGCGCGTTCCACATCAGCTCGCGTTGCTCCGCCACCTTCAGCACCCACGGCGACACGGCGACCCAGATCCCCACCAGCAGGTTCAGTACCACGGCCCAGAAATAGGTCTGGTACAGGTCAAACACGGCCAGGATGGCGATCAGCGCGCCCGCCGCAAACGCATTCCACGCCTGCGTCGACGGGATGGGATAGGAAAATACCCACGGGGTCACGAACAGCCACAGGCCCAGCAGCAGGATCAGCTGATCCTGCCAGCGCCGGTAGGCATACTTGCTCACTTGATGGTCGCTTGCATTGTTAGCCATGACAGGCCTCCTTTCACAGTGACGCCGTCCCCCTTGGACAGCCTCTGTGGTTTAGGCCCGGATGGCGCGAGAAAGTTCAGCGTCACATTGCGGCGCTGGCCTGCTGTTGCTAAGGGTAAAGTTTCAACGAAACGGACCGTTACTTAAAGATACATACGCTCTTAAAGAAAAGCTGCCAATGGCCGTCTCCGTCAAGTCCCTGATTGCCCATTGCGTGAATCAGGTCATCCGCCAGTACTACCCGAACCAGTACTGCTCGCTGTGCCATGTGTACGCGATTGTCGGCTCCAACCTGATCAGCATCGTGCTGGACCGGGTGTACCGGCCGGTGGCGGGGCTGGCGGCGGTCGATTGTGGCGCTGGCCAGCTGATGACCATGGCCGATAACAGCGCCTTTGGCAACCCGGCCGGCGGCGCTTATCACTGTTGGATTGAATCGGTCGACGATGGCTTTGCCGAGCGCGAGGTGGTGGACCTGACGTTCCGCCACAATCATACCTACGCGGAAAAGAATGGCTTCTTATGGCAGCGTGAACTGCCACCCGATTACCTGTGGGGGCCGCGCAGCAAGGTGGTGGTGCAAGCGCCGCCCAGCGCCATCCCGACCAGCTTCCCGGACGACATGGTGTGGCTGTATGAAACGCCCGAAGGCTGGCGCTGGATGACCAATCAGCTGCAGCAGCACCAGAACGCGTTCGTGACGCTGACGGCCGAAGCGCTGAAGCTGCTACAAGCCTGTTTGCCGCCCGATAGCGCCTTGTTGCCGACGGCTGTGGGCCGGCCCAGGGCGCCGGCCCCCAGCGCCCCCGGCGCCC
>JBGSBQ010000516.1:0-3440 GCA_041730475.1 Sphingomonadaceae bacterium | reverse complement strand
ACAATTATGACCGCGGGTTTATTATTCGACGGTGATGAGGACGATGTCGTTGCTGCGCATCGGCAGGGGCAGCGTGTAGATGCCGCTGGCGGAGATGTGGATGGTGCGGCTGAGCTCGGGCAGGTCGCGGGTCAGGCGTTGTAGCTGCTCCAATTGCGCTGGCTGCAGTGCGTTTGGTGCTCCCATCTTTACGTAGGCGCTGTAGGCGTCGTTGCGCTGGTAGCCGGTGCGGTAGACCTTCAATTGGTAGCTGCCGGGTTGCAGGTGCTGCAGGCGCAGCGTGACGGCGTTGCTCGCGTGGTTCGGTACCAGGCGGCTGTAGAACGGCTTGTTGCTGACCGGTTGCTGCGGCTGCGAGAAGTCCCACACCACGGCGGCGATTCGTTTGCCGTCGACGGTCGCCAGCGCATCTGCATCCTGCAGCGGGACTTCCTTGCCACGCAGCGCGTGCAGGTATTTGTAGGCGAAGTAGGCCGGCTTGCGGATGCCTTCGCGGTTCAACAGGCCAAAGCCACCATGGAACGGCGTCGATGGCGGCCCCGGTTCTTCAAACAAATCCGTGTAGGTCCAGTAGCTCATGCCCTGCGCCAGTCCGCGTGTCGCTTTCAGTTTGCTGAGGATGTAGGGCGCGCTGATATAGGAATCGTGCACCAGATCGCGCGGCGAGTAGCTGGTGCTCCACTCGGTAAAGTACAGCGGCAGCGTGGGGAACTTGGAGGCGGCGATTTCGGCTCGCACCTTGCGCACGTCACCGATGATGGCGTCCGGCGATGGCGATAGCTTGTTGTCGCTGTTGCCTTGCTCGTCTAGGAAGCCAGCATCGACGCCATAGGTATGGGTGGTGACGAAATCGACGGCGGTGCCATGCTGCGCGGCGTAGTCGAGGAATTCCGGCACCCATGCCGCACCTGCCGTCGAGGGACCGCCGACCCGCAGCGCCGGGTCGATCTGCTTGATGGTGTCCGAGGTCAGTTTATACAGCTCGAAGTAGGCTTGCTGGTCGGCCTTCTCCCAGAAGCCATCGAGATTGGGCTCATTCCATACTTCGAAGTACCAGCTGCGTACTTCTTCCTTGCCGTAGCGTTGTTCGATGTGCAGCACGAATTCTTTGATCAGTGCGGCCCATGCGGCGGGCACCGGATGCGAGGTGTTGCCCTTCCAGTAGAAGATTTGCAGCGGCGAGGTTTTCATCGCTGCCGGCGTGAAGCCCAGTTCGACGAAGGGCTTGATGCGGCGCGCCAGCAGGGCGTCGTACAACTGGTCGATCTTGGTCCAGTTGTAGACGGTCTGGCCATTTTCGATGCGCACCGTGCCGAGTACGTCGTGGAAGATGTCATGGAAGCGCAGGTAGCGGAAGCCCAGTTCGTCGACACTGGTTTTCAGGTGCGCCAGGCTGTCGTCGCGCAGCAGCGTGCCGGGGTAGTCGGAGCCGACCGATAGATCGAAGGCGCGGTCCAGCGGCTGGCTGGCTTGCGCGGCGTCGATGGTGATGGCGCGTGGCTGGGCGGCGGCGCTCAGGCACAGGCAGGCGGCCAGCAGGCCGGCCAGTGGACGGATCATTTTGGTGTGCATGGTGGTCTCCCTCTTAGCGGCCGATGATCTTCACTAGCGCTGGCGCAGCCTTGGCCCACGCCGCGTCGCCGCCGCTGACAGTCAGCTTGCCGGTCGCGTCGTCCCAGCTCAACTGGCGCAGCGTGCCTTTGCCTTTTTCGTAGTCGTAGGAGACTCCGTCGTCGTCATACAGCGCGAAGCTGGCGTTGCGGCCGGGGTAGACCACGATGCTACTGATGGCCTGCGCGGTGGCGGTGGACTGGATCTCGGCGCCCAGCGGCACGATCGAGCCGGCTCGCACGAACAGCGGGATCTGTTCGATCGGCGCCGCCACCTTGACCCACTGGCCGCCGGCCAGCTTCTGATTGGTCCAGTAGTTATACCAGTCGCTGCCCGCTGGCAGGTAGACGTCCTTACTGGTCTGGCCTTGTTCGGTCACGGGGGCGACCAGGAAGGCCGGGCCGAACATGTATTCGGTGCCGAGGTTGGCGACGTTGGGGTCGTGCGGGAAGTCCATCCACAGCGGCCGCATGAACGGTGCACCGGTGTCGTAAGTGGTCTTGGCCTGACTGTACAGATACGGGATCAGGCGATAGCGCAAGCGGTCGTACTCGGCCAGAATGGTTTCGGCCTGACGGCCAAAGGCCCAGATTTCGGTGTTCTTGCGGTCACCGTGCAGGCGCAGCGTCGGCTGGAAGGTGCCGTACTGGAACCAGCGCGTGAACAGTTCCGGGTAGTCGTGGTTCTGGCCGACGGTGTCACGCGCATCGGATGGATCGAGCAGCGGTGCCTTGCTGGCCGTGGTGCTCTGCGGCAGCCACTGCCAGCCGCCGATGTCATTGCCCCAGTAGGCGATGCCGGAAGCAGTCATGTTCAGGCCCGTGGGAATCTGGCGTGCCAGTGCTTCCCAGGTGGGCTGGATGTCGGAAGACCAGAACAGCGCGCCGCTGCGCTGCGAGCCCAGATAGGCGGCGCGTGACAGGATCAGGCCACGCTTGTTCGGCTTCCACGCACGCAGTCCCTGCGCCGCGCCTTCCACGTGCAGCAGCGGGAACAGGTTGTGATAGCGGTCGCCCGAGCCGATTGAATAGAAGAAGCCATCCGGTACCAGATCCGGTTCGGTTTCATCGAGCCACGGATAGTCGAAACCATGCGACAGGATGTTGTCGCGCATATGCTCCCAGTACCACTGGCGTGCGGCCGGGTTGGTGGAGTCGATCAGGCCACCGGTGCGGTCGGAGCGGAACGGCAGGCCATCGACGCTCTTGCCATCCTTGTCCTTCAGCAGATAGCCCTTGGCATCGAGTTGATTGAAGTAGCGGCTGGAGGTCTCGAAGCGCGGCCACACCGAGATGATGGATTGCATGCCCATCTCGTGCAGCTGGCGGTTCATGGCGTCCGGGTCGGGGAACTGGGCCGGGTCGATATCCATCTGTCCCATGCGGGTCCAGTAGAACCAGTCGACTACCATCACATCGAGCGGATAGCGTTTCTGGCGATAGGTATTCGCCACCCGCAGCACCTCCTGCTGGCTGTCGTAGCGGGCTTTTGACTGGATCAGACCAAAGGCCGCCTTGGGCGGGATCGGCGTCTTGCCGGTCAGGCGCGCGTAGCCCGAATAGATCTGCTCCGGCGTGCTGCCGGTGATGACGAAGAAGCTGACCCGTTCCCCCACCTGCGACTGGAACACGGTGCGGCCATTGACGGCGCCCGAAAAGCGCGTCGCCGACGGGTTATCCCAGACGATGCCATAGCCCTTGGACGACACCATGAACGGTACGCAGACGCTCTCGCCGGCGGGTGCGTCATACCAGTGCTTGCAATCGAGGGTGCGGCCGCGCAGGTCGAGCGGGCCGGTCGATTCCTGATTCTGGCCCATGCCATATAAA
>JBGSBQ010000515.1:0-3447 GCA_041730475.1 Sphingomonadaceae bacterium | reverse complement strand
CGAGTAACCATTGGAGTGCGCGCCGGAGGAAGCCAGACCGAGAACCACATCGCCCGGAGCAATCGTCGCTTTGCCATCAATGGCCTTGGATTTTTCAACGACACCAACCGCAAAACCAGCCAGATCGTATTCGCCAGCCGGGTACATGCCCGGCATTTCGGCGGTTTCGCCACCGATCAGCGCGCAGCCGGCCAGTTCGCAACCCTTGGCGATGCCGCCAACCACCGCCGCGGCGGTATCGACATCGAGCTTGCCGCAGGCAAAGTAATCAAGGAAAAACAGCGACTCGGCGCCGAGGACCAGAATGTCATTGACGCTCATGGCGACCAGATCCTGGCCGACGGTGTCGTGACGATTCAGGTCGAAAGCCAGACGCAGCTTGGTGCCGACGCCATCGGTACCGGAGACCAGCACCGGCTCCTTGTAACGCTTGGGCACTTCGAACAGCGCGCCAAAACCGCCGATGCCGCCGAGCACACCTTCGCGCAGGGTTTTTCTGGCCAGCGGCTTGATCCGTTCGACGAGTTCATCACCCGCATCGATATCGACGCCGGCATCACGGTAGGAGAGGGAAGTATTCTGGGTCATGGTCTGGGAAACTCGCCGAGCGCGGAGGCTATCCGCTGGAAAAAGAGGACGATTTTACCCGAAACCACCAGCCGCCCCTAACCCGACGCCACGCAAGGGAATTTCCTGGCTGCGCCGGAGTGAAGGTGGTGGCTGATCGTCAGGCCAATGAATTCAAGCAACCTGAGCATTTACTTGCCTGACCAGCAAACCAAACAAGGTAAGGAAGCAGAAGCCGGCGCCAGCAAAAAAGGTGGTCGATGAGCCGAAGTTATCCCACAGCAGCCCTGCCAGGCCGCTTGAAACCAGCATCGCAACACCACTCATCAAATTGAAGAAGCCAAATGCCGTGCCACGGAGCGCCGCCGGAGCCGTATCGGCAACCATGGTCGCCAGCAAGCCCTGGGTCATGCCCATGTGAATGCCCCACAAGGCGACACCAAGCAGCAGCAGGGGCCAACCCTGCGCCATCCCAAGCACGACATCGGCAATGATCAGCACACCAAGGCCAAGGGCCAGCAGTCTCTGGTGACTCATCGAATCAGACAGTTTGCCGAACGGATAGGCCGAAGCGGCATAGACCAGATTCATCGCCACCATCACCAGAGGAACCAGCGCCATCGGGATGCCGATCTGCTCGGCACGCAGAATGAGAAAGGCTTCGCTGAATCTTGCCAGAGTAAAAAGCGCGCCGAGGCCGACCACCCACCAGTAATGACGCCCCAGGCTCGCCAGTGCGGCCCGGCTGATGGGATTGATCGGCTCCTGACGGGCGCTACGTTCCGGTTCCTTGACGCCAACCACCAGCAACAGCACACACAAGCCGGCGGGCAGGCAGGCGGCCCAGAAAACCGCCCGGAAGTCGTTGGCCCAGAGCACCATTAAAAGCGTTGCAATGACCGGACCGAGAAAGGCACCAACGGTGTCGAGTGACTGGCGGAGCCCAAAGGCGGCGCCACGCAAGCCAGGTGGGGCAATATCGGCGACCAGCGCATCGCGCGGGGCACCGCGTATTCCCTTGCCGATGCGATCAAGGAAGCGCGCCGTGACAACCAGCCCGGAACCCGTTGCCAACGCAAAGAGCGGTTTGGTCAGGGCACCGAGTCCATAGCCCAACACCGCCAAGCCTTTTCTTTTCCCCCAATAGTCGCTCAGGGCTCCTGAAAAGACCTTGACCACCAGTGCTGTCGATTCCGCTATACCTTCAATCAGGCCAATGGTGAATACGCTCATGCCCAGTGTGGTCAGCATGAACATCGGGAGCAGGCTGTGAATGAGTTCCGAAGATATATCCATCAGCAGGCTGACGAAGCCGAGAATCCAGATGGCACGTGGCATCTGTCCCAAAGGTGAGGCGTCAGCGGAATTATCTTTTGGCATTTGGTCTGAATATCGAAAAACCGCAGTAGGCCACAAGTCAGCCATAGCCCAAACAGGCCCAAAAACAAAAAAGGACCAACGCCGCTAAGCAGTTGATCCTTCGTTGAGTCTTTTGGTTGCGGGAGCAGGACTTGAACCTGCGACCTTCGGGTTATGAGCCCGACGAGCTGCCAACTGCTCCATCCCGCGTCCGTCAGAGGTGCGCACTATCCAGCATTAAGGAGAGTGGGTCAATCATTATTTATAAATACCCGATTCGACTGTGAAAAAGACTTCAAAGACCGACCACCCGACTGGCCGGAAAGCGCGCAGCGAAGCGGCTACCGACGCCGGGAGTGCTCTTGATTTCCAGTTGCGCCTGATGGCGGCTCAGTGAGTGCTTGACGATGGCCAAACCAAGGCCGGTACCACCGGCGTCGCGCGAACGGCCGCGATCGATGCGGTAGAAACGCTCGGTCAGACGCGGAATGTGTTTGGGGTCGATGCCGATCCCCGTATCCTGCACCGCAAACTCGGCGCCTTGTGCACTGGCCCGCCAGATGATCCTGACCGTCCCACCTTGGGGTGTGTAACGCACGGCATTGGCGACCAGGTTACCGAAGGCACTGACCAGTTCCGGCTCGGAACCGCGCAGGTCACCCTGACCATCTGTCTCAACCACAATCTGATGGCGCCCGGCCGACAAGGCTTCGGCATCACGGCGGAGTTTGTCGACAATATTGACCATATCGACAACTTCAGCCTCAGGGGGCGGCGCTGACTCGATGGAGGACAGCGTCAGCAGGTCCTGAACAATGGACTGCATGCGCAGCGATTGTTCGGACATCATTTCAAGGAAACGCCTTTGTTCGTCGCGGTCGACGTCGATTTCCTGCAAAGTTTCCAGAAAGCCGGCGAGCACGGTGAGTGGCGTACGCAGCTCATGCGACACATTGGCGACGAAATCACGGCGCATGCGGTCCAGCCGGTCGGTCTGGGTGACATCCTTGACCTGCATCAGCCGCCGATTGCCGGCATAGGGAATGATGTAGATCGAGAGAACACGATCCTCACCACGCTCGGAACGCAGGGTGAGTGGGCGCGAAAAATCTTCACCTTGCAGGTAAGCGACGAACTCCGGCTGGCGCACCATATTGACTACCGGTTGCCCGCGGTCAGTACCTATCACCAATCCGAGTTGATTTTCTGCCGTCGTATTGCAAAACAGTATCTGGTTGTGCTGATCAAGCAGAACCACGCCATCGGTCAAGGCCTGACCGGCAGCGATCAGCATGGTGATTTCCTGATCGCGAGCAGCGATTTGCGCGCGCAGATCCTTTTCATGCCGGTAAAGCCGGCCGAAAACACCATCCCAGGCACCCTCGCCTTCCAGGCTGTCGTCCACCACCGGCGCGTGCGACCAGCGGTCGAGGCGCGCAAAATTCCGAAAATGGAAGGCCATCTGCAGGCCCAGACTGCCGCAGAACACGGTCCAGCCGGCCCAGGGTGCAACAAAATGTC
>JBGSBQ010000514.1:0-3454 GCA_041730475.1 Sphingomonadaceae bacterium | reverse complement strand
GCGCGCAGCAAACGCCGACCGTCAGCGTTGGCGCTTCGATCGCCAACGAGCGCTCGTCGGCCGAGACCTCGCAAGGGCAGGCCCTGGGTGGCCGTTCGATCAAGGGTAACAACTATCAGGTCGGCGCTTCGCTGTCGTACGAAGTTGACCTGCTGGGCCGCGTGCGCCGCATGGTGGAAGCGTCCGATGCGCAGGCGCTGGCCGCCGAAGCAGACCGCGACGGCGTGCTGTTGCTGCTGTCGTCGCAACTGGCCACCACCTACTGGCAGTTGCGCGGCATGGATGCCGAACTGGCGATTCTGAAGTCGGCGCTGGACACCCGCAAGGAAACCGAAGAACTGGTCACCTCGCGCTTTGACGCCGGCCTGTCGAATGAGCTGGACGTGTCGCGCGCGCGCATCGAACGCGCCAATGCGCAGGCTGACCTGCATGAAATCCAGCGTCAGCGCAACCTGCTGGAACACAGCTTGGCCACGCTGGTCGGTGCTTCCCCATCGAGCATGCAGCTGCCGGCCGTAGCGTCCAACGCCGCGGCCTTGCCGCAGCCGCCAGCGATCCCGGTTGGCCTGCCGGCCAGCCTGCTGGCGCAGCGTCCCGATCTGGCTGGAAGCGTGGCGACGCTGCGTGCCACCAATGCGCAAATTGGCGTGGCGGAGGGAGCGTTCTACCCATCGTTCTCGCTGACCAGCAATTTCGGTTTCGCCTCCGAGAACCTGCGCAATCTCGCCAACGGCGGATCGCGCCAGTTCAGCGCCGGTCCGCTGTCGCTGTCGCTGCCGATCTTTGATGGTGGCCGCAACAAGGCCAATCTGGCGGTGGCCAAGGCACGCTATGACGAGGCAGTCGCCAATCACGAGGGCAAGCTGCTGACGGCGCTGCGCGAAGTGGAAGATGCGCTGTCCGACGTTGAACAGCGCCAGTTGCAGGGGCAGGCGCAAGCCGGTTCGCAAGCGGCAGCAGCGCGTGCCTATTTGGTGGCGCGGGCCCGTTACGAGCGCGGTGTGTCAACCTACCTCGACGTAACCGACGCCCAGCGCAGCGCACTGACTGCCGATCGCGCCGCCGTGCAGATCAACACCCAACGCCTGCTGGCCGCCGTCTCGGTGGCACGCGCACTGGGCGCCGGCTGGCAGCCATCGCCGGCACTGGCTGCCGTCGCACAGTAAGCTGCAACAGAACGCGGGAGAGGCCAGCGGCTGATGTGCCGCTGGCCCGATGCGTGCCGCAGTGGCGGTGATATTTTGCGTACATCTGTCACCGCATACTGCGCTATGCTCACGGTCTGAATTGAACCGGGAGCTGATGTGTCCAAAGTTTCGTATTCTGCCGCCGCGCTGCTGGCCAGCGCATTGCTGGCAATCCCCGCGCTCAGCTATAGCGCCGAATCCTTCTCCATCCTGTCCGACCCCAATCTGATGGCCGTCAAGGCTCTCGGTGAGCGCAAAGGCGCGGCGGCCGTCGGCGTCTGGCGCGATGGCGCCGCCTCCTACGGCAAGGCCGCCCGCACCGACGGCGTGCAGGGCGATCCGCTGTTTGAAATCGGCTCGATCAGCAAAGTCTTCACCGGCCTGCTGGTGGCGCAGGCGGTAGAGCGGGGCGACCTGACGCTGGACGATAAACTGGGCACCTTGCTGAAGGACGATGTCAAACTGTCGCCCGACGTCGGCGCGGTCACGCTGCGCCAGCTGCTGACGCACAGTTCCTGCCTGCCGCGCATGCCGGCCAATTTCACCAACTACGACGAACAGACGCCTTACGTCAGCTACGACCGCCGCCTGTTGTGGGCCGCGCTGGCTGAACTAAAGCTGCCGCACGCCGCCCCCTGCGATCCGGTGTACAGCAATATGGGCTTTGCGGTACTGGGCGAGCTGATGGCGCGGCGTTACCAGAAACCGTGGGATCAGCTGGTGGCCGAAAACATCACCGGCCCGCTCGGCATGCGCGACACCATGCAGCACCTGAACGGACAGGCCAGCCGGCTGGCGCCTGCCTATAACGGCACCAAGTCAACGCCGCCGTGGGACTTCATCGCCTTCGCTGGCGCTGGTTCGCTGCGCTCCACGCCTGCTGATATGCTGGTATTCAGCCGCGCCATCCTGGCCGGCAAGAACGGCCCGCTGGGTGCCGCCGTGCCGCGCCTGCTGCAACCACTGGGCAAGTTTGATGGCGGCGAAATTGGTTACGGCATCATGATGCGCGGCCCGCTGGCGCAGCGCAGCTACTTCCATGGTGGCGGCACCGGCGGCTTCCGCGCCGACTGGCTGCTGCTGCCGGACCAACAGCAGGCTCTGATCGTCCTGGCCAGCAACGCCGAAGCGCCAGTGGCTGTGGTCAGTGGCGACATCCTCGCCAAGCGCTACCAGATCAGTGATGCCCGCATCGCGCTCGAGCAGGGCAAGCTGCCCGAATACGCCGGCGTCTACCGCGCCGAAGGAGCGCTCAAGTTCACCTTTGTCGCGCAGGACCAGAAACTGTATGGCCGTATCAGCGGCCAGCTGTTCATGCCATTGACTGCAGCGGCGGCTGATGTCTTCACCTTCCCGGAGGTGGGCGCCGAGTTCTCGTTCCAGCGTGAAGGCGGCAAGATCGTTGGCGCCACGCCGCGCCTTGATCTCGGTGCCGGCACTGGCGCGCGATCCGGCGCTGAGCGGCCCGGCCATCGCCGGTGAATATGTGGTCGCCGACAAGGCGCTGCCGCCCATGCTGTTCGACGTGCGCACCATGGACGGCCAGCTGCTGGTGCGCCTGAACGATCAACCCAGCCTGCCGGTATTTGCTGTGCCGGGCAAGGCTGACCGCTACGCGTCCGACGTGGTGGCGGCCGAGTTCCAGTTCGAGCGCAACGCCGATGGCAAGCTGGTGGCGCTGGTGCTGCACCAGAACGGCCAGGCGATCCGCGCCGAACGCAAGGCGCCGGTGCCGCTCAAGCTCGATGGCGTCGCGCTGTACCTGCGCGGCAGCATGAACGATTGGGGCTTGCGCGATCCGATGCAGGCGACCGCGCCGGGCCACTACCGCGCCGTCGTCCGGCTGGACAAAGGCGAGTACCAGTTTAAGGTCGCTTCCGAAGACTGGAAGAGCGTCGATCTGGGTGGCAGCGACAGCAGGGCACTGGCTGCCGGAGCGGCGGCGACGCTGCAAAGTTCGGGCGAAAACCTGACCCTGTCGGTACCCGGTCCGTCCAGCTACAGCTTCAACATCGATGCCTCGGTGGCGCCACCCCGGCTGTCGATCAGCGTACAGTAGCAGCGTGGCCCGGGCCGAAGCGCGCCAGCATGAAGTCGATGAAGGTGGTCAGCTTAGGTGTCTGCTGGCGGTCGCGCGGATAGACCAGATGAACGGGGCGCGGAAGCGGCATCGATGTTGAAGCTGTAGCTGGACGGACCGGGTACCGACAGGGTCAGGTTTTCGCCCGAACTTTGCAGCGTCGCCGCCGCTCCGGAAGCCAGTGCCC
>JBGSBQ010000513.1:0-3464 GCA_041730475.1 Sphingomonadaceae bacterium | reverse complement strand
GCGTAGCTTTGGGGGAATTGACGCGATAGCCCACTGAAATGATAGCGTCCAAACTATAAAAAATGCTGTCGTAGGCCTTGCCGTCGTTGGCAGTATGTCGGAAATTCCGACATACTGCTTTAAGCGGCCGTCAATATGCTGATGGCGATGCCGAATGTGGGCGGCATCTTTGTTTCGATCCCGCACAAGCCGATGAGCGTGACGGCGGTGCAGCAGCCCAGCGCACGCGCTGCGCTGGCCGGCAGCTGCAATGCGATTTACCGCGATGCCGACGGCACGGTGATGGGCGACCTGATTGACGGCGAAGGTTTTATCCGCGCCTTCGACCGGACCTGTGGCGAGCAGCCGCTGGACTGGCCCAATGCCCGCGCGCTGGTGGTGGGCGCCGGCGGCGTCGGCTGCGCCATCGCCTATGCGCTGGCCGAACGCGGTATCGGGCAGGTGGCTTTGTACGACAACCGCGAAGTACAGGCGCTGGCGTTACGTGAGCGTCTGCAGCGGGCCTTCCCGGCGACCGAGATCGTGATCGCCGCACCGGCCGCTGCCGGTTTTGATCTGGTGGTCAATTCAACTCCGCTCGGCATGGCGGCCGATGACCCGCTGCCGATCGACCTGCAGGGTGTGTCGCCACACTGCATCGTGGCCGATTGCGGCATGAAGATTGAAATGAGCCGTTTGCTGCGGCAGGCGCAGGAACTGGGTTGCCGCATCCAGAAGGGCAAGGAAATGCTGATCGAGCAGGCGCCCCTGTATCTGGAACTGTTTGGCTGGCCCGGTGTGTCGTCGGACGCCTTCCGCGCGCTGGAGGCCCTGTGAATCTCTCGAATTTTGGCATGGACAGCATTACGCTGGCCGGCCCGCTGGAAGCCAAGCTGCGCGCCTCTAAGGCCGCCGGCTTCAGCCAGATCATGCTGTGGGCACGCGATCTCGCCGGCCATCCCGGCGGCCTGGAAGAAGCCGTGCGGCTGGTGCGCGCCAGTGGCATACGCGTCACCGGCATTCAGGTGATGCGCGACTACGAAGGGCTGGACGGCGCACTGCACGAGTACAAGCTCGATATCGCGCGCCAGATGCTGCTGGTCTGCCAAGCCGTTGGCGCTCCGCTGCTGATGGTGTGTTCCAGCACTTCCAGTCACGCCAGCGGTGAGCTGGCGCTGATCGCGCGCCATCTGGCCAAGCTGGCCACGCTGGCAGTGCCGCTTGGGGTGCGTATCGGCTACGAAGCGCTGTCATGGGGCCGCCACGTGAACCAGTACGAGCAATCGTGGGAAGCGGTGGAAATGGCCGATCACGCCAACCTTGGCGTGGTGCTCGATTCCTTCCACATGCTGGCGAATAACGCGACGCTGGACCGGCTGGAGGAAATCCCCAGCCACAAGATCGCCATGGTGCAGCTGTCCGACTACATGTGGCGCGACATTCGCAGCGCCGAAGAGCGGCTGGAAACGGCGCGGCATTTGCGCGTGTTCCCCGGCGAGGGCGCGCATTCCGGCGAGCTGGCCGACTTCCTGCGCCGGCTGGATCGCGGCGGCTATCGCGGTGACTACAGTTTTGAAGTGTTTAACGACGACTACCTGCAACTGGCACCGGAGATCGTGGCGCGCCGCGCTCACCGGGCTGCCAAGTGGGTGACCGATCAGGTGCTGCGGCGCAGCCTCGAACTGCGGCGACGCACCGAGTCGCACGCAAGCATGGCCTGAGCTAACCATAAAAAAAATTTATAACCAGGAGACAGTAATGAAAAAGCAGACCATCGCGTTCGCCTGCACCATGTTGTGCAGCGTCGCCAGCCAGGCCCAGTCGAACGTCACCCTTTACGGTAACTTCGATGAATACATCGGCTATATCCGCAGCAGCAGCGGCGCCCACATCACCGGTCTGAATGACGGCTCCATCCTGCGCAGCCGCCTCGGCTTCCGTGGCAGCGAAGATTTGGGCGGCGGCTATTCGACCAAATTCACGCTGGAGCAGGGCCTGAATGCCGATACCGGCAGCGGCGCCGACACCACCCGTCTGTTTGACCGACAGGCCTGGGTAGGTTTTGGTACCCCGAATGGCGAGTTCCGCATCGGCCGCCAGAATACCGAGATCTTCCTGATCGGCGGCGCCATTGACTACACCGACCGCACCACCTTCGGTTCGCTGTTCAACACCTTTGGCGTGCCATCGCGCTTTGATAATGACCTGTCCTACAAGTCGCAGCGCCTGGCCGGCATGCAACTGACGCTGCACTATGCGCTGCCGGAAAACGGCGGTGCGACCCGTGGCAACAGCCCGGTCTACCAGCTCTCGCTCGATTATCAGGGCGGCCCATACCGTTTGGGCTATGCCGGTTTCCAGGCCACGCCCAACTCGGTTACGGCCAGCGTGCATGACAAGGTGGTCTACCACAACGTGTATGCGGATTACAAATACAGCGATGGCACGCTGTACTTCGCGGCGGCGCGCAGCAATAACTCGACGGCCAGTGCCAATGGCCGCAACGCCGGCACCATCCTGAACAACGTCAGCAACCCGAATAACTTTTTCCCGGGAACGGACCTGAATGCGACCCGCTATTACAACCTGTATCAGTTGTCGGCGGACTACCGCCTCAACAGCGTGGTGCGGGTCGGTGCGCTGTATGGCGTGATCCGCGACACCTCGGGCGGCGAAGCTGGCGCACGGGGCGGCAATGTGGGCGTGTTCTACGACCTGTCGAAACGCACCATCCTGTACAGCTTTGCCAGCAGCATGACCAATCAGGTCAATGGCGGCTTCCGCTTCAGTGGTTCGGCCGGCCCGTCGGCCAACCTGGCTGGTGCCGATGTCAATGGCAAACGCCTGACCGGTCTGCAGGCCGGCATGGTGCACAAATTCTAACGCAACGCTCGCAGAGCGATAATCTACCCAGTTCTTGGAGGACGACATGTCAACGGTAACCGCAGAAAAAGTATCAACCCAGAAGGCGGCAGCGACCGCCCCGCGCAGCTCACCGCGCAAAGCCGCTTTCGCCAGCTGGATTGGCAGTGCAGTGGAATACTATGATTTCTTCATCTATGGCACGGCGGCAGCGCTGGTGTTCGGCAAAATCTTTTTCCCGGCCTTTGATCCGGTGACGGCCACTATCGCCGCCTTTGCGACCTTCGGTGTCGGCTACGTTACCCGTCCGCTGGGCGCGGTGCTGCTGGGCCACGTGGGGGATAAATATGGCCGCAAGCGCGTGCTGACCTTTACGCTGCTGTTGATGGGGGTGTCGACCTTCTTGGTCGGCCTGCTGCCCAACTACAACTCTTGGGGTGCTGCCGCTCCGATCATTCTGATTGCGCTCCGCATGGCCCAAGGGCTTGCGCTGGGTGGTGAGTGGGATGGCCTTGCATCGCTTCTGGCACTCAATGCTCCCAAGCAGCGCCGCGGCTGGTATGCGATGATACCGCAGCTTGGCGCTCCGTTGGGGCTTATGGTTGCGGCGGGGCTGTTCGCAT
>JBGSBQ010000512.1:0-3470 GCA_041730475.1 Sphingomonadaceae bacterium | reverse complement strand
CTGCGGCGGCAGCACCCGGCGTGACGCCGGTCAGGCTGCCGCTGCAGGCGTCGCCAGTGTCGAGTATGCGCTGCCGGGAATGATCAATCTGCATTCGCACAGTTTCCAGCGCGCGCTCGGTGGCCGCACCGAAAAGGCTGGCGATGGCCCGGACAGCTTCTGGACCTGGCGCGACCTGATGTACCGCTTTGCGCGCAACATCACGCCCGAACATATTGAAGCGATTGCCGCCCAGCTGTTCTCGGAATGTCTGCGCCACGGCTATACCTCGCTGTGCGAATTCCATTATGTGCAGCGGGCGCCGGACGGCAGCCTGTATCCGCGGGTGGCAGAAACGGCGGAGCGCGTGATTGCCGGTGCCCGTCTGGCCGGCATCGGCATCACCATGCTGCCGGTGTTGTACAGTTATTCGGGCTTTGGCGCGCAGCCCCTGAAACCGGAACAGTGCCGCTTCAAGACCGATGCGCAGGACGTGCTGGCCATCATCGCGGCGCTGGAACCGCTGCGCGACGGCCAGACCGAAGTCGGCGTGGCGCCGCATTCGCTGCGGGCGGCGACGGTGGAGCAGATCCGCACCGTGCTGGAGGTGCTGCCGGCGCAACGTCCGGTGCATATCCATATCGCCGAGCAGCAGGGCGAAGTACGGCAATCGCTGGACTGGAGCGGACGCCGTCCGGTGCAGTGGCTGCTGGAGAATATCGAAGTGGACCAGCGCTGGTGTCTGATCCATGCCACCCATCTGCTGGACGACGAGGTGGCAGGCATGGCGCGCAGCGGCGCGGTGGCGGGCCTGTGCCCGACCACGGAAGCCAATCTGGGCGACGGCCTGTTCCCGCTGGAGCCGTATCTGGCGGCCGGTGGCCGCTTCGGCATCGGTAGCGACAGCCATATTTCGCACAGCGCGGTGGAGGAACTGCGCTGGCTGGAATACGGCCAGCGGCTGCAGCAGCAGCGCCGCAACATCGCGGTGTCGGCGCAGCAGCGCAACGTCGGCGATTTCTTGTGGCAGGGTGCCTTGCAGGGCGGGGCGCAAGCGGCGGGGCGGCCGGTAGGCGCGCTGGCGCCGGGCAAGCGCGCCGATGTGATCGTGCTCGATGACGCGCATCCGATGATGTTTGGGCTGGCGCTGGACGAAGTACTCGGCAGCTTTGTCTTCAGCGGCAACGACAATCTGGTGCGCGACGTGCTGGTTGGCGGCCAGTGGGTAGTGCGTGATGGACGGCATGTGGCGCAAGCGGCGATTGCCGCCCGCTTCCGACAGACCTTGGCCGAACTGAGGGAGTTCCGATGACCCAACTGATACAGTATGCAAGCCTGCGGCCCACCGCGTGGAAGAATGGCGGCGGCAGCACCACCGAAATCGCGATCGCGCCGCCCGGCGCCAGCTTCGAAAACTTCGACTGGCGCGTCAGTCTGGCGACGATTTCTGCCAGCGGCCCGTTTTCATCCTTTCCCGGCATTGACCGCACGCTGGCGCTGGTCGACGGCGACGGCGTGCTGCTCGATTTCGGCAACGAGCGCTTCGTGCTCAGTGATAGCGATCCGCTGGTGGAGTTTGCCGGCGAGGCTGCGGTGGAAGCCACCATCACCGGCAGCAGCACCACCGACTTCAACGTGATGACGCGGCGTGGCCTGTGCCGTCACCGGCTGGAGCGGCGCGTGCTGCGCGGTTCGGAAGAACTGGCACGCCGCAGCACCACCACGCTAGTATTTTTGGCCGAGGGCGAAAGCGTGACCCTGAGCAGCGCCAGTGAACGCATTGCGCTGGTGCGGTATGATGCAGTGCTGCTGGAAGACGACGCAGTCTGGACCCTCGATACCGCGCTGGCGACGGTATTCGTGGTCGACATCATCACCCTCAATTGAATCAGGTAGCCGCATGACCGTAGCGTGGGATCTGCTGTACACCAATGTGCACCTTGCCACCATGGCTGGTGATGATCAGGGCTACGGCGAAATCCGCGATGCGGCGATCGCCCTGAAAGACGGACGGATAGCATGGCTGGGCGCGCGCAGCGCCTTGCCGGCCGGTGCCAGTGCGCGCGACCTGCGCGATGGTGGCGGCTGCTGGATCACGCCCGGCCTGATCGACTGCCACAGTCACATCGTCCACGCTGGCAATCGCAGCGATGAATTCGAGGCACGCCTGAATGGCGCCACTTACGAAGAAATCGCCCGTGCCGGTGGCGGCATCATGTCCACCGTGCGCGCCACCCGCGCCGCCAGCGAGGATGAACTGCTGGCGCAATCGCTGCCGCGCATCGCTGGCCTGCTGGCTGAAGGCGTGACCACCATCGAGATCAAGTCCGGTTACGGCCTGACGCTGGAAGATGAAGCCAAGATGCTGCGGGTAGCACGCCGGATCGGGCGCGAACTGCCGGTCACGGTGACCACCACCTTCCTCGGCGCACATGCGCTACCCCCCGAGTATGCCGGCCGTGCCGATGATTACGTCAGCGCCGTGTGCGCGATGATGACGCCGCTGGCCGAGCAGGGCCTGGTGGACGCGGTCGATGTTTTCTGCGAGCGTATCGGTTTCTCGCACGAGCAGACGGAACGCGTGTTTCAGGCCGCCCGCGCGCTTGGCCTGCCGGTCAAGCTGCATGCCGAGCAGCTGTCTGACCAGCGCGGCGCGCAACTGGTGGCGCAGTATGGTGGCCTGTCGGCCGACCATCTGGAGCATCTGAGTGCGGACGGCATTGCCGCCATGGCCGCCGCTGGCACGGTGGCGGTGCTGCTGCCGGGCGCCTACTACTACCTGCGCGACACCACGCCACCGCCGGTGGCCGCGCTGCGTGCCGCCGGCGTGCCGATGGCGGTCGCCACCGACTGCAATCCCGGCACCTCGCCGATGACCTCCCTGCTGCTGGCGATGAACATGGCCTGCACCCTGTGGCGCCTGACGCCGCGCGAGGCGCTGGCCGGCTGTACCATCCACGCGGCGCGCGCGCTGGGAATGCAGGCGCAGATTGGTACGCTGGAAGTGGGCAAGATCGCCGACCTGGCCTTGTGGCGCATCGCCCGTCCGGCCGACCTGTCGTATGCGATCGGCCTGAATTCCTGTTGCGGCGTGGTGCACGGCGGCCGCCACCGCGATTAGAGGCAGGGTTCAAAAAACCGTCCCGCACCAGCAGCAATCGGGTACATTATGTGCAGCGTTTTTCCTTGACCATTTTGTACCAGGATTGCCATGTTTGCTTCGTCACCGTTTGCCCTGAAGTCCCTGACTGCCGCTGTGTTGTTGACCCTGGGAGCCAATGTGCTGGCCCAGGATCCGGTGCCGCCGGCGCCGCATGCGCCGGAAGCGCCGGCCGCCACCGCACCAGCCGTTGCCGCGCCTACGCCGGCCGCCGCACCGAATCCGCTGGCCGCCGCGATGGCCGCCGCCGCGGCTCCCAAGCCCTTCCTCGATGTGATCCGCGGCGCCAATCGGCTGCCGGGTTTTCTGAGCCTGTTCCAGAAAGATGAAA
>JBGSBQ010000511.1:0-3475 GCA_041730475.1 Sphingomonadaceae bacterium | reverse complement strand
GCGTGAATCACGCGGGCAATCAACGATAAGTCATCATTAGGAGCCAACTGCAGAAGGCCAGTGTAAGAGTTGCGCACCTGTGCGATCGCCGCGCAGAATACCCGGACAGCCCCTGCGGCTGCCCCACTAGACGCGCTCAACGCGCCGGACTTTAGCAACATCGACACATGGCACAATTTCGCTCCACTGAAGATGGCCGGATTGCGCGGCAAGGTGGTACTGGTCGACTTCTGGACCTATACCTGCTTGACATCCTCCCCGCCCTAAAGGACGAGGATTCCTACGGCGCCGCGTGGTGATTTACGGGTCGCTTCGGTGGGTTCCTGCTTCATCGAGCGGCCCGGCTGCGCCGACTCTCCACAGGCTAACAAGCGGTATCCCCGCTCTAAAACATTGACCGCGCCGACCACATCGGCGTGATTTTCGTAGCCACAATCGACGCACAGGAATGATGCCTGAGTCTGTCGATTGTCGTTCGAGACGTGGCCGCAGGCCGGGCACGTCTGGCTGGTGTGATACGGTGGCACTGCCAGCAGCATGCCGCCGTTCCATGCGACCTTATAGCCAAGCTGGCGGCGAAACTCCCCCCATCCCTGATCGAGAATGGCGCGGTTCAAACCAGACTTCTGGCTGACTTTCTTGCCCGGTTGTTCGACCGTGCCTTTGCAAGACTTGGACATGTTCCGTACCTGCAAATCCTCAATGCATACGAGCGCGTGGTTTTGGCTGATCGTCGTTGTGGTTTTGTGCAGGAAGTCTTTCCGAGCGTTGGCGATGCCGGCGTGAATCTTCTGGATGCGGGCTTTCGCCTTTTTCCAGTTGTTGCTGAACTTGACCTTGCGGCTCATGCGGCGCTGGTAGCGCGCAAGGCGTTGCTGGTGTTTCTTGAAACTGTTGAGCGGCGCGATGAAGCTGCCATCGCTCATGGTGGCGAACCGGGCCACGCCGACATCGATGCCGATGGCCGTCGTCGCCGTGGGCAGTGCTTGTTCGACCTCGCGTTGCGTTTGAATCGACGCGAACCACTTGCCGCCCGACTGGCTCACAGTGACATTGCGGACATCGCCCAGCACGTCGCGGCTGTTGCGGTAACGTAGCCAGCCGAGCTTGGGTAGAAAGATGCGGTCGTTACCCTGGTCGAGCTTGATCTGTTTCGAGTCGGGGTAACGGAAAGCATCTCTGCTACCCTTGCGCTTAAATTTCGGAAAGTCGGCACGCTTCTCGAAGAAATTCTTGTACGCCTTCTCCAAGTCCTTCAAGGCATGTTGCAATGGGTGGCAGGGTGCGCCTTTCAGCCACGGCGTTTCCACGCCATTGCGCCACCCGGTCAAGTGCTTCGCCATGGCGACGTAGCTGATGAACTTGTTTCCAGCCTCGTGATTTTCTTTTTGCATCGCCAGCGCCTTGTTATAGACGAACCGGCACGACCCAGCGAAGCGGCGCATATCGCGCTCTTGTTCGCCATCTGGCATCAGTTCGTATTTGTAAGCTTGTAAGCGCTGCATAGTTCAATTATAGTTTGGTCTATGAGTAATGACAACGACATTCGCCATGGAAGACACTGCGTTTTTTTAATGCATGTGCATTTGGTCTTCGTGACAAAATATCGCCGCGAAGTCTTCACAAAAGAGATTCTTGAGGACCTGCGACCGATGTTCGCCAGTGTCTGCAAGGACTTTGAATCGGAACTGGTGGAGTTCGACGGCGAGGACGACCACGTTCACTTGCTGGTGAACTATCCGCCAAAAGTTTCCGTCTCGAATCTGGTGAACAGTCTGAAAGGCGTGTCGAGCCGGATGATTCGGAAGAAGAACTACCCGAGTATCTGCAAGAAGCTATGGGGTGGCGCGCTATGGTCGCCCTCCTACTTCGCCGGTAGCTGCGGTGGCGCGCCCATTGCAGTTATCCGCCAGTACATCGAGCAACAGCAGACGCCGCACTAGACGCACCAAACCGGACGGCGCAGCCGTCAGCGCTCTTGACCCCGCCCTGAAGGGCGAGGTTTGCCGCGCAACCGATCAACTCGAGACGTTGTTCATTGACCTCGTGATCGTGACGTATTTCAAGGCGCAACTCGCGGACGGCGGCGCGCTCTTCGCGCACCAGATCATCCACCCGCCGCAAAACATACTCCAGCGTGGTGGCATTGCTGACGCCGCCGGTCGGCGGCAGGTCGGTAGCAGGGTCCATGTCTTCATCGTTGGCGATACCCGACTGGATGTCTAGCTGGCCCAACGGGGCAATGGTTTTCCGTATGGGTACGCTCCTGACCGGTACGGGTGCGATGCACTCTCCGCATCAGCGTAGAACCACCACCAGCCCGCCCCCCGCTGATCCAGCGCAAACGGGCGCACATCGGCGTCAGCTTGGGCGGCCGTGAAAGGCCTTGTTGGCAATCTTCCACCCCTCTGCCGTCTTCAGCAGCACGAAGTAGTCGGTAAAGGTGACGGCACCGTGTACCAGCGTGACCCTGGCGCAGGCCGAGTTGCCGTCGACGTCGACCCAGTCGACGCGGCGCTGCCGGCTGGCTTCATCGGCGGCGGGGGTGCCCTTGAAGCGCTCGCAATACACGTCCAGCGGCCACGAGGTGAACACGCCGTCACGCATCGATTCGATATGGGCCGTCGGCAAGAAGGCTTGCCGCATAGGCTGCGCGTCGTCGCGCGCATGGCCGAGAAAATATTGTTCAATCGGCAGCAGCACGGCAGCAGCTTCGGCATCGTCGGGGGCAACACTGGTACTTGGGTTGTTCATCGGGTCTCCTTGAGTAGCAGCCATCATGCGCGTCTCCGTGGCAGCCGAGCACAGCCGGCGCCGATACCTGCTATAGCACCGGTCCCATACCAGCATGGGGCACGCGCCCCGATTGTTGCGTTTTTGCGCCCGGTGGCTCCGCTAAAAGTACGGTTGAACCACCAATTTTGTACCGTGCCTGCTGCACTGCACTAAAATGGTCGCATTGCAGCTCTTCGCGATCCCCTGCCATGCCAGCTACCGCCAGCCCTGCCCCTGTCCGCAAGCGCGGCCGCCCCACCAAGGGCGACGGCGGCAGCCTGCGCGACGAACTGATCGCCCGCTCAGCCCAGCTGTTCCGGGAAAAAGGCTACGACAACACCACCGTGCGCGACATCGCCGCCGCCACCGGGATTCAGGCCGGCAGCTGGTTCTACCACTTCAAGACCAAGCAGGACATCCTGGCCGCCATCATGGAACAGGGCATGGCGCGCTCGCTGGAGGAAGCGCAGGCACTGACCACGCTTGGCCTGCCGCCACGGGCCCTGCTGCACCGGCTGGTGGAAGTCCACCTGCACACCTTGCTGGCGCCCGACCACCATTTCATCGCCGTGCTGTTGTACGAATGGCGCGCTCTCGACGGCGCCGCCCAGGCCCGCATCGTGGCCCTGAAAGACCGCTACGAAGCGCTGTGGGACGAGGTCATCGCTGCGCTGCACCAATCAGGCGACTGGGCCATGCC
>JBGSBQ010000510.1:0-3486 GCA_041730475.1 Sphingomonadaceae bacterium | reverse complement strand
CGAACTGAGCGCCGTGGCTTACCAACGGGAGGTCGCATGAATCCCTCGCCACGGCTGGATGATACCGGTCTGGATCTGCTGTTCCGGGCCGCCCGCTCGCACAATGGCTGGCTGCCGCGCGCCGTCGATGACGAGCTGCTGGCGCAGCTGTATGAGCTGATGAAACTGTGCCCGACCAGTGTCAATAGCAGTCCGGCGCGCATCCTGTTCCTGCGTTCAGCAGCGGCCAAGGCGCGCCTGCTGGCTGCTGTCAATCCGGGCAATCTGGAAAAAGTACGGACGGCGCCGGTGGTGGCGGTGATCGCTTACGACACCTGCTTTCACCAGCATTTGCCGCAACTGTTCCCGCATAACCCGGGCACGGCGTCGCTATTTGCCAACAATGCGGAACTGGCTGAAGCCACGGCCTTCCGCAACGGCAGCCTGCAGGGCGCCTACCTGATGCTGGCGGCGCGCGCACTGGGCCTCGATTGCGGGCCGGTTTCCGGCTTTAACGCGGCCGCCGTGAATCAGGAATTCTTTGTCGATGGCCAGCTACGGGTTAATTTTCTTTGTAACCTCGGCTACGGCGATCATGCGAAAATCTTCCCGCGCAGTCCACGGCTAGAGTTCGGCCAGGCCTGTCAGTTACTTTGATGTGAGAGAGTGTTTATGGATATCTTGCTTTACCTCGGACTCGGCGCCTTCGCCGGGATACTGGCCGGCCTGCTGGGCGTTGGCGGCGGCACCGTCATCGTGCCGGTGCTGACCTTTGTCTACACGGCGCAGCACTTCCCGCCGGAGTACACGCTGCACCTTGCACTGGGCACGTCGATGGCGTCCATCCTGTTTACGTCGGTCGCCAGCCTGCGCTCGCACCACCAGCGCGGCGCGGTTGACTGGGACGTGGTGCGCCGGCTGACGCCCGGCATCATCGTCGGCACGCTGGCTGGGGTGTGGCTGACGGCGCGCATGTCGAGCAATCTGCTGAAAGGGATTTTTGTCGGTTTTGCCTATTTCGTCGCGCTGCAAATGCTTATGAATATCAAGCCCAAGCCAGCGCGCCAGTTGCCGGCCACCGGTGGCATGCTGGCCTCGGGCGGGGCAATCGGCGTGGTGTCCAGCTTTGTCGGCATCGGCGGCGGCACGCTGTCGGTACCGTTCATGACGTGGTGTAACGTGCCGCTGCATACGGTGATCGGCACCTCGGCCGCACTCGGTTTTCCGATTGCTGCCGCCGGCGCGATCGGCTATGTGGTGAATGGCTGGCAGGTGAGCGGTCTGCCGGCGCATAGCGTGGGCTTCGTCTACCTGCCGGCGCTGGCGGCGATCGCCGGTGCCAGCGTGCTGACCGCGCCGTTCGGCGCCCGCATGGCGCACGCAATGCCGGTGGCCAAACTGAAAAAGCTGTTTGCGCTGCTGCTGCTGGTGGTCGGCACCAAGATGCTGACTTCGCTGTTCTGATCATGTACTGACCAAGGATTAACCATGACTGCTTTGTTTCCCTTCCATCTGGCCTTTTTCGTGCGCGACCTGGACGAGGCGCGCGCCTTTTATGGCGGCATCCTCGGCTTCACCGAAGGCCGCAGCACCGAGCGCTGGGTTGATTATGACTGCATGGGCCACCAGCTGTCGCTGCACCTGAAGGCCGATTTGCAGCCGTCCGCGCAGGCCGGCCTGGTGGACGGCGATGCGGTGCCGATTCCACACTTCGGCGTGGTGCTGGACATGCCCAGCTGGCATGCGCTGGCCGGGCGCGCGCGTGAGGCCGGCGTCGTCTTCGTGGTCGAGCCCCATGTGCGCTTCGCCGGCCAGCCGGGCGAGCAGTCGACCATGTTCTTCTGCGACCCGTCCGGCAATGCGCTGGAATTCAAAGGACTGGCCGCGCTGAACCAGCTGTTCGCCCGCTGAACGCAGCCGTGCCAATTCAGGCTATAGTGTCACGCCGACGTGCTGGCCTATTCGTCTGAACCTGTATCAACCTGTCGCAACCTGATTTTAAAGAGTACAAACGATGGAAACCATTTCGATGCGGATTTATCGCATCCTTGCAGACGAAATTATCAATGGCACGCTGGGGCCGGGCGAAAGCCTTGAAGAAAACGCCATCGGCGAACGTTTCAAGGTGTCGCGCACGCCGATCCGTGCCGCGCTGCGCGAACTGGCGGCGCGCGGCATGATCGAGCTGCGCCCGCGCAAGGGCGGCATCGTGGTCAGCATCAGCATCGATGAACTGGCTGATACGCTGGAAGCGATGGGTGAACTGGAGGCGCTGTGCTGCCGCATCAGCGCCGAGCGCATGAGCGCGGTGCAGAAGAAGCAACTGGAACTGGTGCACCTGCAAAGTGCCGAGTGCATGGAGCGCGGTGATGAAGACGGCTATCTGGAACTGAACACCAAGTTCCACCAGCTGATCTGTGCCGGTGCCCACAACAAGAGCCTGGCCGAGAGCCTCGACAAGCTGCGCCTGCGCCTGAACCAGTTCCGCGCCGCGCAGGGCGGGGTAGAGCGGCGCCTCGATGTGTCGCATGCCGAACATGAGGCCATCGTCCACGCCATCGTCGCCGCCGATGCCGAACGCTCGTATCTGGCGATGCGCAACCATGCCAACCGCCTCAGCGTCCACGTGCTGGAACTGATACGCGAGCGCCAGAGTAGCCATGCAGCCTGACGACCTGCCCGGCGCCGATCCGGCCGCGCGGGTCAACATCCCGCTGGTCGATGTGATGCTGCGCCGGATCAAGCTCAAGCCCCTGCTGATCTTCGACCGCGTGCTGGCCTCCAGTTCCATCGCCCGCGCGGCCAAGGAACTGAATCTGACCCAGCCCGCCGTCACCAAGGCGATCCAGGAACTGGAAGCGGATCTGGGCGTGGAACTGTTCGAACGCACCAATCGTGGCGTAGTGCCGACCTGTTATGCGACGCTTCTGGGTGCGCGCGTCAAGTCGGTGATCGCGGAACTGCGCTACCTGACCGATGAACTGAACTCATTCCGTTCCGGCGAATCGGGCCATGTCATCATTGGTACCCTGATTTCGGCTTCGGCGCGGCGGCTGCCGATCGCCATCGCCAAACTCAAGGACGACCGGCCCGGCGTGCTGGTGACGGTGCGCGAAGGGCCGACCGACCGTTTGTTCCCGGCGCTGGCCACCGGCGAGCTGGATCTGGTGGTGGGCCGCTTGCCAGAGGCGGACCTGCCGCTGGCGCGCATGTTCGGCTTCCGCCACACCGAGTTATATCAGGAGGCACTGTGCGCCGTGGTCTGGAACGGCCACCCGCTGGCCAGCGTGCCGAACGTGGAACTGCGCCAGTTGCTGGAGTGGCCATGGCTGCTGCCGCCGATGGAGTCGCCGGCGCGGCTGACGGCCGAACGCCTGTTCACCGACGCCGGCCTGCCGATGCCGTCGAATGTGGTGGAATCGCTGTCACTGCTGACGAATATCGGTCTGATGCAGTCGATGCAGGCGATTAACCTGATGCCGCGCGCCGTGGCCCAGCACTTCGCCC
>JBGSBQ010000509.1:0-3491 GCA_041730475.1 Sphingomonadaceae bacterium | reverse complement strand
CTGCTGTATGGTAAAAAGACCGTCACCAATACCCGGGGTATCGATGTCCATTCCACCGGGGTGGCCGGCATTTTCGATACGCTGGAAGACGGTCCGCTGACACTGCATGCCGCTTATCAAGTACGCAATGTCGATAATCAGAATCCGTCGCTGGGCCGGTTTATGTCGCTCGGTGCCAGTTATGACCCGGGGCCATGGTTCAGTTCCGCCGAATGGGTCAAGGCGATTAATTTTAATGCGAGCGGATTAAAAGTCGTGCGGGCTGCCTGGTATATCAACGGCGGCGTGCGATTGGGAAATTTTGCACCCTATGTCACCATCTCCGAATTACGGCCGTTAACCGAGACCGCACCACCGCCCGTTGCACAGCGCACTTATGCAACCGGGGTGCGCTGGGATATGGCGCGGAATATGGATATAAAACTCCAGTGGGACCGGATACATCTCGGCAAAAACTCGTATGGTACTTTGCAGAATATTATTCCCGGCACCAAACCGGGTGGCAAGGTGAATATCGCCAGCGTACTGCTTGATTTTATTTTCTGAGCATGCTGACCATGCGCCCCCTGCCCGCCATCCTTAGCCTGAGTATCCTGCTGTTATTTATACAGCCGGCGCATGCGGACGTGGTGGTCATCGTTTCAGCCAAAAGTCCTATCAAGAGTTTAAGCAGCGATCAGGCGACTGACTTATTCCTTGGGAAAGTAGCAGATTTTCCGAATGGCAGTAAAGCGACGCCACTGGATCAAGCGGAAGGTTCCCCGGTGCGCGATATGTTTTATCAAAAAAGTGTCGGTAAAGCTCCGGCACAAATGAAAGCGCATTGGGCCCGCATGTTATTTACCGGCCGGGCCCAGCCGCCAGTCGAATCCGGCGATAGCGAGGCAATCAAGAAACTGGTTGCCGCCAATCCCGGCTTAATCGGCTATATCGATCGTGACGCGCTCGACAGCAGCGTGCGGTCCGTGCTCGTTATCCACTAACCGCAGCCCCTCCCCCCGTCATTCCCGCGCAGGCGGCAACCCAAGGTCCGCATCTTCAAAGGCGCGGCATAGGTTCCCGCCTGCGCGGGAACGACGGCGTCAACTCCCCACGCTGTTCTGTCGCGGCCCTGTTTGCCTCCAAATCATGCTGGAAATTAGCATGTACAAGCTCATTTCTGGCATCGATACGGTAGAATCAGCACTTCCCTGTTAGCGGAGTAGTTCACCATGATGTTTTTAAAAGTTCCTTTCGCAGAAAAAGACGAGGCGAAAGCATTGGGCGCGCGCTGGAATGGCGAGCGTAAGTCGTGGTATGTGCCAGATGGAAAAGATACGGCGGCATTTGCGCGCTGGCTGCCACCGGGCGGCGCCGATTTTATACCCGCGGTCGCCTCCGGCTCGATAAAAACCAAGCCGGCATCAGTCGATTCATATGTGGGAAAGAATGTGGTCGGTAAATATTATCAAGCACTGGACCATGACTGTGATCCATTTACCGCCTGCCCGGTCTGCGCGCCTGCGCTGAAAACTTCGGGCTGGCAGGACGCGCACGATGGCGCCCTGCAATTATTAGCCGCAGTGCGCGGCTAAAGAATAAAACGGCGTACTGCTTTATTCAAATTGTTTACGGAATTCAGCGAATTGCACCGTGAGTTCATTCACCTCATTGCGCAATTGCTGAACTTCCTGTTCCAATTGCGCAATTCGGCCTCCCTGTGCTGGTGCCGATACAGCACCACCCAGGCCGGCAGCCGTTTCTTCACGCGCCAGCGCTTCCTCGCCTCCTAATAACTGGCCATAACGCGGCTCTTTGGTGCCCGGCGCCAAAGCCAGACGCGCCACCAGTGGCGGATATTTATCAATCAGGAATTGCAAACCCAATTCCACATCCCCAACCGTTTTAAATTCATGCAAACGGCCGGTGCGGGTGCGAATTTCCCCCGCAGTCTGTAAACCGCGCAGCATCAGCACCGTTAATACCGCCACTTTGTCCTGTTCCAGCGACCATTTAATTCGCATCCGATGCTCATATTTGGTTACGCGGGCGCCGGCTTGAGTAATCCCGTTGACAAATTTACGCTGCATCAGCCGTTGCAATACTTCGGCGACGGTGTCTTCCGACAGCGACATAACCGGATCACGGCTCGACAACTGATTGCAGCCATTGGTAATGGCATTCAGCGACAGCGGGTAATTATCCGGTGTCAGCGCTTCTTTTTCAGCCAGTACCGCCAATACGCGGATTTCAAACGGGTCCAGTACTGCTGTGCCTTCCGGCGACGATTCCATAGTCATACGCGCATCCTTTTAATCAACAAGCTTGTTCAACTGGGCAGGATTCAATTTATCACAATCAGGTACACCCTGACACTGCAGACCAGCCGCCTTCAGCGTGGCGACAATGCGTTCGATCTGCTGTTCCTGTGTCACAGCATGCTGAATCAGGCCGTGCAGCGCCTTCGACAGCGGGTCATCGCCGTTCGGCGTCACGCCGTAAGCTGAGAAAAGATGCGCGGTGGTGCTGGTCTGGGCCAGGTCTTTTTGCACAATGTGGGCCGGGTTGCCGACCGCCGTCGCCCCCGGGGGCACCGGTTTCAGCAGCACCGCGTTCGAACCGACCTTGGCATATTCGCCCACGGTAAACGCGCCCAGCACCTTGGCACCGGCGCCGACGATGACGCCCCGCGCCAGCGTCGGATGCCGCTTGCTACCGGTATGCAAGGAGGTGCCGCCCAGCGTCACGCCCTGATAAATCGTGCAATCGTCGCCCACTTCCGCCGTTTCGCCGATCACCACGCCGAACCCGTGGTCGATGAAGACGCGCCGGCCGATGGTGGCCCCCGGATGAATTTCGATGCCGGTAATAATCCGCGCCAGATACGAGATGAAGCGGCCCACCCATTTCAGGTGGTGGCTCCAGGCCCAGTGCGCCCAGCGGTGCATCATGATGGCCTGAAAACCCGGATAACAAGTCAGCACCTCCCACGCGTTGCGGGCGGCGGGGTCGCGTTCAATGATGCTGTGTATGTCTTGGCGCAGGTGATGGAACATGAGGAAAACGGATGACGTTGTTAGCAGCCGCCATGGTAGCGTATCTGCTAGGGGGATGGTGCGGAGTGGTCCTGCGGAGGGGATGCTGCGACAGCACGGCGGCCCCTGTGCGGACCGCCGGTACTGCGAAAGGGCTTAGCCTTCCTTGGCGAGTCGCTGGCGACGGGCTTCGTACAGACAGACGCCGGAAGCGACTGACACATTCAGGCTCTCGACCGAGCCGAACATCGGGATGCTGACCAGTGAATCGCAGGTCTCACGCGTCAGGCGGCGCATGCCCTCGCCTTCCGAACCCATCACCAGTGCGGTCGGGCCGGTGAAATCGGCTTCGTACAGGCCTTTGTCGCCATCGTCCGAAGTACCGATCAGCCAGATGCCGCGCTCTTTCAGTTCGCGCAGAGTGCGCGCCAGATTCGTCACGGTAATGTAAGGCACTGTTTCGGCAGCGCCGCTGGC
>JBGSBQ010000508.1:0-3515 GCA_041730475.1 Sphingomonadaceae bacterium | reverse complement strand
GACCGGCTTCAGACCACGGTAGACATAACCTTTTTCCAGCAGCTTGCCGAGCGCGCGCAGTTCATCCGCTTCGTTCGAATAGTTCATGGTCAGGTAAGGATTGTCCCACTCGCCCAGCACGCCCAGACGGATGAAGTCCTTGCGCTGGCGGTCAACCTGTTCCAGCGCATAGGCACGCGCCTTGGTCAGTACCTCGGCGGTCGGCAGGTTCTTGCCGTACTGTTTTTCGATCTGGATCTCGATCGGCATGCCGTGGCAATCCCAGCCCGGTACATAGGGCGCGTCGAAGCCGGCCAGCGTGCGCGATTTGACCACCATGTCTTTCAGGATCTTGTTGACGGCGTGACCGATGTGGATGTCGCCGTTGGCGTACGGCGGGCCGTCATGCAGGATGAATTTCGGGCGGCCGGCGGCGGCCTTGCGGATGCGGTGGTAGATCTTCTTCTCTTGCCATTCCTTGACCCAGTTCGGCTCGCGCTTGGCCATATCGCCGCGCATCGGGAACGGGGTTTCGGTCATGTTGACCGGGTATTTGCTTTCAGGCTTTTTCGACGGTTTGCTTTGTTCGGACATGGTTATCTTTAAGGTGATGTTCTGAATGTTCTGGATAGGCTTGGAGATTGCGGGTGGCCGGCGCGCGTGGCCATCGCGCATTCAAATTCGGTCGGTGGCGTTGGTGGCCGCTGCGGCGCGCTGGGCGAAGTATTCCCGCGCCATCATCGAGTCGCGGTTGATGGCCGCCGTCAGCGTCGGCAGGTCGTGATATTTTTCTTCGTTGCGCAGCTTGTGCAGGAATTCGACCCGTACCTGCTGGCCGTAGCAGCTCTGGGCAAAGTCGAAGATGTGCACTTCCAGCAGCACGCGGCCGCTGTCGTCGACGGTCGGGCGTACGCCCAGGCTGGCGACGGCGGGCAGTGGCTGTTCGGTCAGACCGTGCACCTGCACGATGAAGATGCCAGCCAGCGCAGGGCGGTGCGGCACGCGCAGGTTGAGCGTCGGGAAGCCCAGCGTGCGGCCCAGTTTCTGGCCGTGGATGACGTGGCCGGAGATCGAGTAGGGATGGCCGAGCAGTGCTTCGGCACGGGCAAAATCGCCCTCCGACAGCGCCGCACGTACCGCCGACGATGAGATCCGGGTAGTGCCGTTCATCACGGTGGGCAGGGTTTCCACTTCAAAGCCGTAGTGGCGGCCGGCTTCGGTCAGCATCTCGACATTGCCGGCGCGCCGGGCGCCGTAGCAGAAGTCGTCGCCGACCATCAGCCATTTCACGTGCAGGCCGTCGACCAGAACTTTTTCGGTGAATTCCTGCGGCGTCAGCGCCGCGAACGGGGCCGAGAAGTGTTCGACGATGACGCGGTCGATGCCATTGTTGGACAGTGATTGCAGCTTGTCGCGCAGGTTGGCGATACGCGCCGGGGCTTTCGACAGGTCGCCGGCCTTGCGGGCAAAGAACTCGCGCGGGTGCGGCTCGAACGTCATCACGGCCGCTTCCAGCCCCAGACGGTCGGCGGCAGACCGCACGCGTGCCAGCAATGCCTGGTGGCCGAGGTGCACGCCGTCGAAGTTACCGATCGTGAGCGCGCAGGGCGCGCGCGCCGCTGCATTGGGAAGACCGCGAAATACCTTCATAAGAATCTGGGGAAACTGTCGCTAAATGGGGGATTATACGGTTTGTTGCGCCGCAAAGGAAAAAAGCGCTGTTTGCGGGATGCAAACAGCGCTTTTTTGCCCGGAAATAGTGCAGGCCAGCCGGCCCGCCGCCATTACATCGGGTGGTTGATGTTCAGGGTCCAGTAGCGCGCCAGATCGGCAGCACCGGTGTCGCCCTTGACGGTTTTCAGGGTCGACAGCGCAGCTGCTTTCTTGCCAGCGATGGCCTGAGCCTGGCCCAGATGCAGTTTCAGCTCTTCCGGACGCTTGGCGCTGTCCATCTTGACTGCCTGTTCCATCATTGGCAGGCCTTTGTCAGCCTTGCCAGCGGAGACCAGCGCGTAACCGAGGGCGCCCAGTGCATCGGCGTCCTTGTTCTTCAGGGCTTCGGCTTCGGTGGCGGCCAGCTTGGCATCGAACTCGGTCTGGGTCTTGGTGGCCAGGTCTTTCAGACGCTGGTGACGGGCGGCGTCGGAACCGGTACCCAGTGCGCCTTTTTTGTAGCCCTGGTCGATGATTTTGATCGCTTCGGCAGGGTTACCCGCTTGCAGTGACAGCTGGCCCATTTCCATGTAGTCCGATGGCTTGGTCAGCAGGCCATTGGCCATACGCAGACGCAGCACGTCCAGACCCAGCGTCGACGAGAAGCCTGGTTTGCCGGCCACGCGGTTCAGCAGGTCAGCCCAGTAGCTGGTCTTCGGATAGGAACCGGCCAGTTTTTCCAGGGTCTGGACGTAGCCAGCCTTGTCATTCTGCTTCAACTGGATGTTGGCCAGCATTTGCAGCTGGGCTTCGGAGGCGCCCTTCGAGGACGACAGTTCCTTGGCGGCTTCAGCGTACTTGCCGCTGATGTAGTAGGTCTGGATCAGCAATTCATGCATCTGGCCGTCGCCTGGACTGTCTTTCAGCGCGCGCTGGATCCAGGTGATGGCTTTTGGGTAGTCCTTGGCGCGGTAGTAGATACCGGCCAGGGCTTGGGTGAATTTCGGGGCTTCGGCAGGCGACAGCTTGCCGGAATTGATGACCGATTCGAAGGCCTTGGCGGCGGCGTCGTTATCGCCTGCAGCAGCGGCGGCCGAGGCGCGGGTGCGTTCGATCAGATAGGTTTCGTTCGGGGTCTTGCCACCGACAGCGTCGGTTTCTTTCAGTTTGGCCAGCGCTTCCTTGTTCTTGCCTGCGGCTGCCAGCTTTTGTGCTTCCTGCAGTGGCTTGCCGATTTCGGCGCGCACGGCGTCAGCGGCGTAGGCGACCGAGGTCAGGCCTACCATAGGGGCGGCGGCGGTAAAACCAATAGCGGCCATTACCAGGCCGAGATGAGCGAGACGAAACTTGGTCATGGATATTCTTTCATCAAAATGCGAAATAGGCAGGAATGGTCCTGCCTATCGTTCATAGTAAGGGAACGTACTACTTATTGGAACTGCTCGTTGCCGACCAGACCAATTTTGGTAACGCCCAGACGCTGTGCCGAAGCCATCACGCCGGCGACAACCTTATACGATACCAGCTTGTTCGGACGCAGGTGCACTTCCGGCTGGTCCGCTTGGGCTGCCACTTCGGTCAGGCGCGCTTCCAGGGAGCTGCGGTCAGGAACGACCACGTTATCCCACAGAACCGTACCGTCGAAGTCGACGTCGATCGTCACCACTACTGGTTCCTTGGTCGGTGGCGGCGGGGTACCCACCGGCATGTTCAAGTTAACCGAGTGGTTGGCCTTAGGAATCGTAATGATCATCATGATAATCAGCACCAGCATCACGTCGATGAGGGGCGTCATGTTCATTTCCATCATTGGTTCCGGGTCCGCGCCAGCGCTGGCAGGGGAGCCGACATTCATACTCATGGTGTTTCCTTTTAAGAAGGGC
>JBGSBQ010000507.1:0-3534 GCA_041730475.1 Sphingomonadaceae bacterium | reverse complement strand
ATGGCCAACGCCGATGTGGACCAGCATGTCGGCCAGTGTCTGGCGTTGCACCAGATCCCCATCCGCTACCAGAAAATGCAACTGCCCCATATCCATTAGTGCTCCCTCTTACTGTGAGCTTTGATTCTGCCTGACTTGCTCGAAAAAGCATACCGCCGCACACGCCGCGACGTTCAGCGATTCGACCTGCCCCAGATGCGGGATCACCACCTGATGGGTAGCCAGCGACAGCAAATCATCGGCCACGCCCTGCCCTTCATGGCCAAACAGCCATGCCACAGGTTGCTTCAAATCCACATCATACAGGCGCTGGCTGGCGTAACCGCTGGTGGCCAGCGAGGTGATACGGGAGGCGCCGACCAGCGCCGCCAGATCGACGTTCTCAAAGATATCCAGCACAAAATGCGCGCCCATGGCCGCCCGCAGCACTTTGGGCGACCAGCAGAATGCCGTTCCGGCGCTGCAATACACCTGCTGGATCCCTGCCGCCGCCGCGCTGCGCAGAATGGAGCCGACGTTGCCGGGGTCCTGCACGTTATCCAGCAGCACCGCCGACACGCTGAGCGCCTCGGTCACAGCCCGCTCCGGCGTTCCGATCAGGAACATGACGCCGACGCCATGCTCGACCTGGCTGATAGCGTTATACAGCGCGTCCGGCAAGCCGAGAACATGCGCGTGTTTTGCCTCCAGTTGACCGATGATGTCAGCCACTTCTGGATTTTGCAGCGCAGTCTCGCTAACGATGCACTGTTCCGGCAAGCCCCGCAATTGCAAATAGGCCTGGCACAGGTGGACCCCATCCAGCAGCGTCCGACCCGATTTGCGGCGGGCCTGCGAGCTGCCCGCCAGCTTGTACAGCTCTTTGTATTGCGCGTTGTCGCGTGAGGTAATCGTTTTCATGGTTTCAGTTCCAGTACGGCACGCACTGGTGCAAAAGAACGGCGATGCACCGGTGAGGCGCCATGTTCGCGCAACCGTGCCAGATGCAGTGCCGTGCCATAGCCCTTGTGCTGATCAAAGCAGTATTGCGGATAAGTTGCGTGTAGCGCTACCAGCGCCGCGTCGCGGGCAGTCTTGGCGAGGATCGACGCAGCCGAGATGGCATCAACTTTGTCATCGCCACCGACGATGGCGATGCTCTGGATCTTCATCACCGGACAGCGGTTGCCGTCGATCAGGGCCAGCGTTGGTTGCAGCGACAGCGCTTCGACTGCACGCTTCATCGCCAGCATCGACGCTTGCAGGATGTTCAGGCGGTCAATTTCCTCTTCTGACGCTTCGGCGATCGCCCATGCCAGTGCATTGGCCTTGATCAGCGGCGCCAGCTGGTCGCGCTTGGCCTCGTTCAGTTTCTTGGAGTCGCGCAGGCCAGCCACGGGGCGGGCTGGGTCGAGGATGACGGCGGCCGCGAACACCGGGCCAGCCAGCGGGCCACGGCCAGCTTCGTCCACGCCGCAGATAATTTCATCGGGGGAAGTAGGCAGATCGTCAAACAGGCCGGGGGAGTTATTTTTCACGTGATTGCTTATGGTCTTGGATACAGGTCGAAATTCCGCCATTCCCGCGCAGGTGGGAATGGCGTGGCTGGCGCCGCTTGCTACGTGGCTAGCGCTGCTCGATGACTCTCAGTACCGCCGCGGCGCTTTCGACGGCGCTGTTGCGCAATAGACTGTGGTGCATGTCGGTGAAGCGCTGCGCCAGTCGCAAACGGTGCGGCACGTCGCTCAGTTGCTGCCACATGGCGTCGGCCAGTGCCTGCGAACTGGCGGCATTCTGCAGCAGTTCCGGCACCAGGAATTCGCGCGCCAGAATATTCGGCAGACCGATCCATGGCTGGTAGCCAAAATGGCGCAAGATCTGCCATTCCGCCGCCATCATCTTGTAGGCGATCACCATCGGTTTCTTGAACAACGCCACTTCCAGCGAAGCTGTGCCCGATGCTACCAGCACCGCGTCCGCCGCAGCAATCGCCGTATGCGACTGGCCATCGAGCAGCTGGATCTCGACGTCCTGCAAACCGGCTTGCGCCACCAGCTCAAGGAAGTACTGGCGCTGCCGTTCGCCTGCCATCGGCGCCACGAACCGCAGCGAACGATCGCGCTGCTGCAACAGCCGCGCCGCGCCCACGAAAGCCGCAGTATTGTACTTCAGCTCGGACATCCGGCTACCCGGCATGATGGCCACCACGTTCGCATCGTCCGGCAACCCCAGCGCACGGCGTGCAGCCGCCTCATCCGGTACCAGCGGGATCAGCTCGGCCAGCGGATGGCCCACGTAGGTCACCGGCACGCCGGCCTGCCGGTAAATCTCTTCCTCGAACGGGAACACCACCAGCATGTGCGAAACGGCCTTGATGATCTTCTTGATACGACCACCACGCCAGGCCCAGATCTGTGGCCCGATGTAATGCACCGTCGGAATCCCGGCCGCCTTCAGCTGCAGCTCCAGCCCGAGGTTAAAGCCCGGATAGTCGGCGCCAACGAACACCGCCGGCCGTTCGGCCAGCAACTGGTCGCGCAACTGGTTCTGGATGCCCTTGATTTCGCGGTAGCGCGGGATCACGGCCAGCAGGCCACGCACCGTCAGCTTATCCATCGGCCAGTGCGATTCGAAGCCCTGCGCCATCATGTGTTCGCCGCCGATGCCATGGAAACGGGCCTCGGGCAGGTGCGGGCGCAGGCCGGACAGCAGCCGCGCGGCGAGCATGTCGCCGGACGGTTCGCCGGCGACCAGCGCTACCGACAGGTCAGCGGACGATGCCACGGCTGGCAATGCCGAGGAACTCGCGCATGGCACGGATGTGCAGCGCCACGTCGTCCGGGCTGCCCGCTTCTTCCGCTTGCAGCGCCGCCTTGGCCTCTTCCAGCGTCAGGCCGGAGCGGTAAATCAGCTTGTACGCGGTGCGGATGCCGTTGATCTGCTCGCGCGTAAAACCGCGCCGCTTCAGACCTTCGATATTCACGCCATGGGCAGCAGCCGGATTCCCGTTCAGCAGCACGAACGGTGGCACGTCCTGGGTCAGGCTGGTGCTCATGCCGACGAAGGCGTGCGCGCCGATCTTGCAGAACTGGTGCACATTGGCGAAGCCGCTCATGATCACGTAATCGCCGATTTCGACGTGGCCCGCGATCTGCGCATTGTTCGAGAAGATGGTGTTGCTGCCGACCTGGCAGTCATGCGCCAGGTGCACATAGGCCGAGATCCAGTTATCGTTGCCGAGCGAGGTCACGCCCTTATCCTGCACCGTGCCGGTATTGAAGGTGCAGAATTCACGGATCGTGTTACGGTCGCCGATGCTCAAGCGGGTCGGCTCGCCATCCCACTTCTTGTCCTGCGGCGCAGCGCCGATCGACGAGAACTGGAAAAACTTATTGTCCTTGCCGATGGTCGTATGGCCTTCGATGACCACGTGCGGACCGACCACGGTGCCGGCGTCGATCGACACGTTGGGGCCGATGATCGAGAACGCACCGATTTCGACGCTGGAATCTAAACGCGCCTGCGGATCGACGATCGCGGTTGGGTGAATTTTGG
>JBGSBQ010000506.1:0-3542 GCA_041730475.1 Sphingomonadaceae bacterium | reverse complement strand
CGAGATGGCCGAGAAGGTCTGCTCGATGGCGATCCAGACCTTCGGCGGCTACGGCTACGTCAGCGACTTTCCGGTGGAGCGGATCTACCGGGATGTGCGGGTGTGCCAGATCTATGAGGGGACGAGTGATGTGCAGAAGATTCTGATCGGGCGGGCGCTGGCGGCGGGGTGAAGCTGACGCGCATTCGCTGTTTGCGAATGACAAATGGCAGCGTCTGGCGGGTCAGTCGTCCAGCGGCTCGAAAAACGCATCGTCCACTTTGCTGGACAAGCGGCCCGCTCGGCGTTGCGGGACGGGGGCCACTGGTAGCGGCGGCAGCAGACGGGCGTAGGGCAGCCCGTCTTTGATGATCACCACCTCTGCACCGGCATGGGCGGCTTCGGTCCAGAGATTGAACTCTTGTGCGGCGTTTTCCAAGTAGACGGTCCAGCTCATGGCGGCGCAGAGGCTCCAGCAGCTTTCAACTGGACTACCAGCGCCTGACAGCCTTGCAGATCGTTCCGCCAGATCGCATTGCTGGGATCGATTGCAGCCAACCGCTCAGTGATGGACAAGCCAGCCTGTGCGTGTTCGATGGCAGTACCAATATTACCCTGTCGCTCGAATACAAGCGACAGCTTGAACTTCGACACAAATAGATCGCGCAGCCCGCGCGAGTTCGTAAAATCGGAGCAAGCCAGTGTCTCGCCAATAGTCGAACTGGCTTGGTACGCTAGCAGAGCACCTGCCAAGTCGCCTAGCAAGAACAACACATCGCCAACCTTTTGATAGCTGAGACCGAGGTCGCGCTTCCAGCCGACACACGATTCATCCACATGGACCAACTGCTCGCTGATCGCATGCGCGGATTTGTAGGCAATAAGTGCTTCAGCCAGATCCAACTGCGCAAGTAGGATATTTCCGACTCTGCTGTGAATTACCCCAAGGTCGCGCTTCCAGCCGGTATGTGCTTTATCGAAAGACACAAGCTCAGCCAAAATAGCTTGTGATTTCCGATAGGCATTCAGAGCCTCGGGCAAGTCGCCCTGCTTGCGTAACGCATCTCCAACCCTCGCGTAACTCATGCTGAGATCGTGTCGGTAGCGGAAATTCTCTCCGTCAACTTGAGACAACCAGCTACAGATTTCCAGCTCAAAAAGATATTCCTGCAATGCACCAACAATATCGCCTTGGTCAATCAATACGTCACCCACCATCCCGTGACTGAAGCTGAGATCACGCTGAAAATCTACATTCGCACCGTCAGAGAAAACCAATAGAAAGCGAAATTCCTGCGCAATTCGTAATGCATTAAGCGCACCAAGCAAGTTGCCTTGCTCAATCAACGTTTTACCTATTTTGCCATGACAAATTGCCAAATCTCGCTGCACAACTACGCTTGATTTGTTTTGCGAAAACAAATTCTCAGTTACTACAAGGGCTGATCGATAGGACTCTATAGCTCCCACAAGATCGCCCCGCACAAATAACACATCACCGAGCTGGCAATGCAGAGTACCCAGCTCACGCTGAATCATCGGCAAAATAGCCACTTGCGGTAGAAGCTGGGGAAACCATGCCTCAAGATTTCGCAATGCAAACAACGTCAATGAGGAATAACCAAGCTCCTCTAGCCGATTGGGTACGGCGTGAAGAAGGGCGTTCAGCACCAATGCGAGCCGACCCTGCGGATCGGCGACCTGCATCGGCTGCAGATGAGTCAGCAGCCTACGCACCAGCGCTGTGTCCACCTCGCATGGTCGTTCTGAACTCCCCACCGACGCCGGCAGCACGCCATACAGCCACTCCACCATTCGCCACACCCCCTCCTCCGGCGCCGCGACGGCCTCGCGGGCATACCCATGCGCCAGCACATGGCAAAACGCCCAATGCGCCGATAGCGACGCCTCCCGCCGCATCAGTCCCTGCTGCACCAGCCGCTTGAGCGCCTCGCGGGCACCATCGCCCATCCCCGCCTCCACCAGCGCCAGTGGAACCGGCTCTGCCCCGAGCCGGGCGCACAGGCCGAGCGCCTGCCGGGCCGGCGCGTCCAGCGACCGCGCGCTGCGGTCGAACAGCCAGCGCAGCGTGTGTCCCGCGTTCACCGGATCGCTCAGCGACGGCAACGCGCCGCGTTCCCAGTCGCCGATCAGCAGCGCCGGGTCGTCGTCATCGCGGGCGAGCAGGTTGCCGGCCCAGTGCAACGCCAGCGGGTGGCCTTGCAGCAGCGTCAGCACGCGCTGGCGCAGGTCCGGGGCCAGCGTGTCGCGGGTCAGGTCGTCGAGCAGGGCGGCGGCGTCTTCCGGCGCCAGCGCCTGGGCGAGCGAGACGGTCTGCGCGGGCAGCACCTGCGCGCTGGAGCGGGTGAGGACAAGCGTGCGGTTCTCGGGCGAAAGCACGGACAGCAGCGTCGGCAGATCGGCGCGTGGTGTCTGGCCATCCGCCTCTTCCGCCCCTTCGATGACGACCAGCACGCGCCGCCCTCGGCAGGCTTCGGTGGCGCGCTGCCGGGGCTGGGCGCGCTGCATGAACGCCTCGCCGTGCAGCCGCGACGCGAGCCGGTCCCACACCATCTCGGGCTGCGCCTGCAGCGCATACAGGTCGAGGAAGACCACGCCGTCCGGAAACGGGCTGTCCGCCAGCCGCTCGCCGCGCAGCCCGAGCAGGTCGGCCAGCACCACCGCTGCCAGCGCCGTCTTGCCCATGCCGGCCGCGCCGACGACGGCGGCGTACTGGCCACGGCGCAGGCGGTCGAGCAGATCGGCGCGCTGGGCGGGGCGGCCGAAGTAGGTGTTGGCGGCGGGCGGCAGCTCGAACGGGATGCGGCGGGCATCCGGTGCGGGTGGGGGCGCGGCGGGGCGTTGCCGGGCCTGCAGCGCGGATTGCACCTGCGAGGCGAGATCTTCCGGCGTGGTGAAGAAACCCGCGCCGTGCGCCGCCGTGACCCGCGCCCGCAGCGCCTTCAGCCGCCCGCGTGCCGGCTCGTCGAAGTCCATCCACTCCGGCGACCACGGATGCTTGTCCTGCACGCAGAACACGAGGCACGGCTTGCCGTAGTCCAGCGCCTGCTCGTACTCCAGCTCGGTGATCGACTGGCGCAGCGGGTTGCCATCCTGCGGCACGTAGCCATACCGATGCGCGATCAGCAGCACGTACACGTCACACGCCGCCACGTCGGCGAGGCACTTGTCCACCGGCGGCGCATGGAAGGCGGCGTATTTCTCCATGCACTCGACGTCGTATTGCGCCTTCTCCAGCGCAGTTCTCAGCGCAGCACGGTGGTCTTTCAGATCCTCGTAGGTGGACGAGACGTAGACCGTCTCCTTGCTGCGGCCGGCCATGCGGTGCTCCCCCGGTTGGCGCGTTGTGGTGTGGTGTCAGCTCGACATCTTACGGACACCACGCCCACCGCCGACCCAGGCTCAGGGCAGCCGATTCCCCTTGTCATCCGTCCTGAAACTCTGCGACTGGAACGCAAAGAAGAACGCCCGCCACGTCCACGCCGCCCCGGCCTTGCCCGGGTAGCCGAACACCAGCGCGCCGTCCTGCCAGGTGCCGTTGT
>JBGSBQ010000505.1:0-3558 GCA_041730475.1 Sphingomonadaceae bacterium | reverse complement strand
CCGATTGCTTCGACGCCACCACCGACTTGTGGGAAGCGCTCAAGGCGATCGACCCGGTGGCGCACGCGCTGCAGCGGCACGCCGCCGCCAGCATCGCGCGCCGCATGGCCGAGCTTAAAGAGGGCAACCGCCAGTTCGGTTTTGCCGATATGCTCGAACGGCTCAAGGGCGCGCTCGAGGGGCCAAACGGCACGGCCCTGCGCCAGCGCATCGCGGAGCAGTATCCGGTGGCGATGGTCGACGAATTCCAGGATACCTCGCCCGAGCAGTACCAGATCTTCGACCTGCTGTACCGGGTGGCGGACAACGATGCCAGTGTCGGCCTGTTCATGATCGGCGATCCGAAACAGTCGATTTACGGTTTCCGCGGCGCCGACATCTACAGCTATCTGGCGGCGCGCAGCGCTACCACCGGGCGGCATTACCAGCTGGGCACCAACTACCGCTCGACAGCGCCGCTGGTCGATGCCGTCAACCGGGTGTTCCTGCACGCGGAGGGCAATCACCAGTACACAGGCTATCCGAAAGGCGCGTTCCGCTTCCGCAATCTGGAGGGCGACAATCCGCTGCCGTTCGAGGCGGTGGCTGCCAACGGCCGCAAGGAAGTGCTGGTGGCCGGCGCGGATGGCGCCGCGCTGGCGGCGCTGACGGTGGGCTGCACCATCCATGACATGAATGCCGACGACAGCCGCGACTTCTATGCCCAGCACTGCGCCGAACATATCGTGGGACTGCTCAATGATGAACGGGCCGGCTTTGCCGGGCCGGATGGCTTGCTGCGCCGTTTGCAACCGGCCGATATCGCCGTGCTGGTGCGCGACCGCAAGGAGGCGGCCGCCGTACGCCGCGCGCTGCAGCGGCGCAAGGTGCTCAGCGTCTACCTGTCGGACAAGGATTCGGTGCTGAAGAGCAGCGAGGCGGCCGATGTGCTGCGCTGGCTGTCGGCGCTGGCCAATCCGCTCGATGGCGCGCTGGCGCGGGCCGCGTTTGCGACCCGCAGCATCGGCCTGCCGCTGGCCGAACTGGCGCAGCTGTCGCAGGACGAACTGGCGTGGGAGCAGCGCGTCGAGCAATTGAAGGCGCTGCATATGGTCTGGCAGCGTCAGGGCGTGCTGGCGATGCTGCGCCGCTTCATTCATGAACTGGGACTGCCGGCCAAGCTGCTCAATAGTGTCGGCGGTGAGCGCAGCCTGACCAATCTGCTGCATCTGGCCGAAATGCTGCAAACGGCCAGCCGCCAGCTGGATGGCGAACAGGCGCTGATCCGCTGGCTGGCGGAACAGATCGACAGCGGCGGCGAGGACGGCGACGAGCGCGTGCTGCGGCTGGAGAGCGATGCGGAACTGGTCAAGGTGATCACGGTACACAAGTCCAAGGGGCTGGAGTATCCGCTGGTGTACCTGCCGTATGCGACGGCGGCGCGCAAGGTCAAGCGCAGCAGCTTCCTGGAATACCCGGACCAACAGGGCACGCGCCGCATCGATCTGTCGCGCGCCGATGGTCCGCTGGCGCTGGCCGAACAAGCCCGGCTGGCCGAAGACTTGCGCCTGCTGTACGTGGCGCTGACGCGGGCCCGCCATTTCCTGTGGCTGGGCGTGCCCGCTGATGGGGTGCCTGATTCGGCGCTCGGCTATCTGCTGGCGGGTGGCGAGCAGCTGGCGGGCGCGCAGTTGCTGGAGCGCTGGCAGCAGCTGCGCGCCGACAGCGATGCGATCGATGCGGCCTTGCTGCCGGCGGCCGATACGGTGACCTTGCTGGCCCGTGCCGATCGTCGTCCGCCACTGTTGCCAACACCCGACTATCCGGGCCAGTTTGAACGCGACTGGTCGGTTGGCAGCTTTACCTCGCTGGCGCGGCGCAGTGCCAGCGAGACGGCGGCGCTGCCGGTGCCGCGCCATGCGCTGGAGGAAAAGCTGCTGGAAGGCGGTGTGGTCGGCACGGCGGCCGGGGCCACCGGACTGCCGGCGCTGGTGCGCACCGATGACGCGCCGTGGCACCGTTTCCCGCGTGGCTCGGTGCCCGGCAACTTCCTGCACGAGCAGCTGGAGTGGATGGGGCAGGAAGGCTTTGCTGCCGTCCACGACGACAGTTTTGCAGCGCGGCTGACGCGCCGCATCGAGCGCGCCGGCTGGGCCAACCGGCGCGATGATGCGATCGCGTGGCTGCAGGCGATCGCCAGCACGCCGCTGCCGCCGCTGGGCGCTGCGCTCAGTGATCTGCAGACGGTGCTGCCGGAGATGGAGTTCTGGTTCCCCAGCGAGCGCCTGTCGAGCGGTGCGCTGGAACGCCTGTGCCGCCAGCACCTGCTGGATGGCACGCCGCGTCCCGGCCTGCCGGAGCGCCAGTTGCACGGCATGCTGAAAGGCTTCACCGATCTGGTGTTCGAGCATCAGGGCCGCTACTGGATCCTCGATTACAAATCGAATGCGCTGGGCGGCAACGATGCGGCCTATCACCAGCAGGCGCTGGCCGTGGGTATGGCCGAGCATCGCTATGACATTCAGGGCGCGCTGTACATGCTGGCCTTGCACCGCTTGCTGGCTAGCCGCATGGGCGACGACTACGATCCGGCGCAGCACCTGGGCGGCGCGATCTTCCTGTTCCTGCGCGGGATCGCCCACCCACAGACCCATGGCTGCTATGTGCTGGCGCCAGAACCGGCCTTGCTGGCCGGTCTGGACCAGCTGCTGGATGACAGCACGCAGCCGCTTGAACAGCAGGAACCGGCATGAGCATGACGTTTGAATTGGACCCCGTGGGCGCAGATATCTGGTCGGCCCATGTCGATACGCTGACCGAGAGCGGTCACCTGCGCCGCCTGAGCGGTGCGTTTGCGCGCTTTATTGGCACGCTGGGCACGCTGGGCACGCCGGACGCGCATGCGGCGCCGCTGAAGCTGGCCTGTCTGCTGCTGTCCGAGCTGGAAGGGCGGGGGCATAGCTGTCTGCTGCTGTCTGAGCTGGCGGCCGACCCGTCGGCGATGCTGGGCTGGCCGGAGGGCCTGTGGCAGTCGCTGCGGGAGGCAGCGGCAGCGGCCACTGCGGCGGCCTTGCCGGCCGACGCCGAAGGCTGGCGCTTGCTGCTGGCCGGCTGCGCAGCGGTATGGCCGGTGGGTGGCGCCGACCGCCAGCAACCACTGGTGCTCGATGGCGAGCGCCTGTATCTGCGGCGCTACTGGCGCGACGAGTCGATGGTGGCGGGCGCGGTACTTGCGCGCGCGCTGCCCGAGAGCCACCCCGAGCGTCCGCTGCCGGACAGCGCCACGGTGCGCGGCTGGCTCGACCTGCTGTTTGAACATGCGCCGCGTGGTGGCACCGACTGGCAGAAGATCGCCTGCGCGATAGCGCTGCGCGGCCGGCTCGGCATCATCACCGGTGGTCCCGGCACCGGCAAGACCTATACCGTGGCGCGCTTGCTGGCGCTGTTGTTCGCCACCGCCGGTACCCGCCAGGACGGCCTGCGGATTGCCCTGGCCGCGCCCACTGGCAAGGCGGCGGCCCGCCTGAAGCAGTCGATCGATCAGGCCCTCGATGGTCTGGCCGAACGGGTCGGCAGTGC
>JBGSBQ010000504.1:0-3560 GCA_041730475.1 Sphingomonadaceae bacterium | reverse complement strand
GCGGCATTTTATGAGCGATTGGCAGACCTGACCCCGGTTCTAAAAAAAGTTATTTGGGGGCGGACAGGCAGGTTTTCATGAAGGCTTTGCGCTCGTCACCTTTTTTGCCGGTGGCGTCGGCGTTGCATTGCTTCATTTTGTCTTGCTGGGTCGCGGGCTTTGCCGCGGGGGCCGGCTTGTTGCTCAGACATTCTTTCATGAAGGCTTTGCGCTCGTCACCTTTCTTGCCGGCGGCGTCGGCGTTGCAGGTCACCATCTTCGATTGCTGGGCCGTCTTGGGCGCGGACGCTTCCGGGGCGGCGGCGAAGGCGGCGGTGGCGAAACAGGCGGTGACGCAGAGTGCTACGATTTTTTGCATGGCGAACCCTCGTTGGTTGATGTGACTCGGAAACTATACTATAGCCGCCCCGGTGTTACATAAAAATCCAGCTTGCTTGCGGCAGATTCAGGAAAGCCGGTCCCCGGCGTGGTAAGCTTCGACCCCGCACGCCCCTGAGCCGCGCCGGCGTACGCCGCCCCCACCAATCGATCGTTGTTAACTCGCACATTCATGGATATTATTCTTGCGCTGAAAGCCCTGGTCATGGGCCTGGTTGAAGGTTTTACTGAATTCCTGCCCATTTCTTCAACCGGCCACCTGATCCTGGCCGAGCACCTGCTGGGCTTCCAGGGCATGGAAGAAAAAATGAAAGTGTTCGAGATCGTGATCCAGGCCGGTGCCATCTTCGCTGTCTGCTGGGAATACCGGGCCCGTATCGCTGCCGTACTGGGCGGCCTGAGCCATGACCGCACGCAGCAGCGCTTCGCCCTCAACGTGCTGATCGCCTTCCTGCCGGCCGCCATTTTGGGTGTGCTGTTCAGCAAAGCCATCAAGGCTTCCCTGTTTGCCCCGGTACCGGTGGCGCTGGCCTTCATCATCGGCGGCTTCGTCATCCTGTGGGTCGAGAAGCGCGCCAAGGATAATCCGGCCATGGCCCGTATCAATTCGGTCGACGATATCACCCCGGCCGATGCCATCAAGATCGGCATCGCCCAGGCCTTCGCCCTGATCCCCGGCACCAGCCGCTCCGGCGCCACCATCATGGGCAGCATGATCTTCGGCTTCTCGCGCAAGGTCGCCACCGAATTCTCGTTCTTCCTGGCGATTCCGACCCTGCTGGGCGCCACCGTGTACTCGCTGTACAAGGAACGCGCGCTGCTGTCGGCGGCCGACCTGCCACTGTTCTCGATCGGTACCGTGGCGGCCTTCATCTCGGCCTTCCTGTGCGTGCGCTGGCTGCTGCGTTATATCAGCTCGCACACTTTCACCGCATTTGCCTGGTACCGCATCGCCTTCGGCCTGATGGTACTGGTCACCGGCTACTTTGGCGTGATCGTCTGGGCCGACTAAAGAAAGCATCGTAGTAGAAATGAACCATCCGGACACAGTGCAAGACAACGCCGAGCGCGCCCTCCACCTGCTGCAAAAGGTGTTCGGCTACCCGGTCTTCCGCGGACAGCAGGCCGAAATCGTCGGCCACGTCAGCAACGGCGGCGACGCGCTGGTCCTGATGCCTACCGGCGGCGGCAAGTCGCTGTGCTACCAGATCCCGGCGCTGGTGCGCGACGGCGTGGGCGTGGTGATCTCGCCGCTGATCGCGCTGATGCAGGACCAGGTCGACGCGCTGGCCGAAGTCGGCGTACGTGCCGCCTTCCTGAATTCGACCCAGACCTACGAGGAAGCCAACCGCATCGAGCGGCTGGTGCGCACCGGCCAGATCGATCTGGTCTACGTGGCGCCAGAACGGCTGATGACGGAACGCTGCCTGAACCTGTTCCAGGATTCGAACATCGCGCTGTTCGCGATCGACGAGGCGCACTGCGTGTCGCAATGGGGCCATGACTTCCGGCCCGAGTACATCAAGCTATCGGTGCTGCACGAGCAGTTCCCGAATGTGCCACGGATTGCGCTGACCGCCACCGCCGACCAGCAGACCCGCGCCGAAATCGTGCACCGTCTGCAGCTGGAAAACGCGATGCAGTTCGTGTCGTCCTTCGACCGTCCCAACATCCGTTACCAGATCGTCGAGAAGGCCAATGGCCGCAAGCAGCTGCTCGACTTCATCACCACCGAACATGGTGGCGACTGCGGCATCGTCTACTGCCTGTCGCGCAAGAAGGTGGAAGAGACGGCGGAATTCCTGAACGAGAACGGCATCCGCGCGATGGCTTATCACGCCGGCATGGACCACGCCAAGCGCTCGGCCAATCAGGCCCGCTTCCTGCGCGAAGAAAACATCGTCATGTGCGCCACCATCGCCTTCGGCATGGGCATCGACAAGCCGGACGTGCGCTTCGTCTGCCACCTCGATCTGCCCAAGAGTATCGAGGGCTATTATCAGGAAACCGGCCGCGCCGGCCGCGATGGCGAGCCCGCCAGCGCCTGGATGGCCTATGGCCTGCAGGACGTGGTACTACAGCGCCGCATGATCGACGAATCGGAGGCCGACGAAACCTTCAAGCGCGTGCTGGGCATGAAGCTCGATGCCATGCTGGGCCTGTGCGAAACACTGAGCTGCCGCCGCATGCGCCTGCTCGATTACTTCGGCGAAGCCTCCACCCCATGCGGCAACTGCGATACCTGTTTGATCCCGCCGGTGTCCTTCGACGGCACGGTGCCGGTGCAGAAACTGCTGTCGGCCATCTACCGGGTCGACCAGCGCTTCGCCGCCGGCCATGTGATCGAGGTACTGCGCGGCGTGGAGACGGAGCGCATCAAGACCTGGCATCACGACTCGCTGTCGGTGTTCGGCATCGGCGCCGACCGCAGCGAGCAGGAATGGCGCGCCATTCTGCGCCAGGTGATCGCACTCGGACTGGTGACGGTCGACCATGAACAATACAGCTCGCTGAAGCTGACCGATGCGGCTCGTCCGGTGCTGAAGGGCGGCCAGAAGGTGCAGCTGCGCCAGTACCAGAAGCCGGTCAAGCCAAAGAGCCCGAGCCGCGCCGCCAAGGGCTATGTGGAGACCGACCTGTCGCCACGCGAGCAGGCCATCTTCGACAAGCTGCGCTGGTGGCGGGTCGAAACGGCGCGCGCCCACAACGTGCCGGCCTATGTGATCTTTGTCGATGCCACGCTGCGCGAGATCGCCAAGGCCCGTCCGACTTCGCTGGCCGACCTGCGCGGCGTATCCGGCGTGGGCGAGAAGAAGCTGGCGTCCTACGGCGATGAAATCGTGGCCCTGATCGGCGAGATGGAGTAATCAGCTGCGCAAGATGCTGCGGTAGCGGCTCGGCGCAGTGCCAACGCTGTCGCTGAAGCGGTGGCTGAAGTGACTCAGGTTGGCATAGCCGCAGGCGTCGGCCACCTGCTGCAAGGGATCACTGCCGTGCTTCAGCAGCGTGCGGGCGCGCTCGATACGGCGCGTCGCGATCCACGCCGACGGCGGCATCCCGAACGAGGCGCGGAACATGCGCGCCGTGTGATATTCCGACATGCAGGCCAGCTGCGCCAGCATGCCCAGCGTGATCGGCTGCGCCAGATGTTCCTCGATATAGTCGGCCAGCCGGCGCCGCAC
>JBGSBQ010000503.1:0-3561 GCA_041730475.1 Sphingomonadaceae bacterium | reverse complement strand
TGCCAGCGCCCGCGCCAGCGCGGCATCGGCCGCCAGCGCGGCCGGCAACAGGAACAGGTCGACCCGCGCGGTGATTTGCGCCAGCGCAGCGGCCAGCGGCGCGACCAGCAAATCCAGCGTGACATGGCCGTCGTCCAGCAGCAGCCGGTGCCAGCCCGGCAGCGCCAGCGGCCACAGGGCCTGCAGTGACGCTGACGCGGGCGCGGCCGGCAGTTGTTCTACCACGGCCAGATAATGCAGCGGCCGCCCCGACTGGCTGGCCTCGGCCCAGTGGGCCAGAAATTGCGCCCCGCTCCCGAAGCCGAGATCGAGGATTACCTGCGGCGCATTCACGCGGCGCCTTGGCCGCTGTGCCGGAAGCAAGCCGCATCGTGGTCATCGACCATGCCGATGCCCTGCATGTAGGCGTAGATGATGGTCGAGCCGACGAATTTGAAACCGCGCTTGGCCAGGTCTTTCGACAGCCGGTCCGACAGTGCGGTCTTGATGATGCGCTCACCGCTGCGGTTGACGATGGGCTGGCCATCGACATAGGCCCACAGCAACTGGTCCAGACTGCCGCCCTCGGCACGCAGGCGCAGATAGGCCTGGGCATTGGTGATCGCCGCCGCGACTTTCAGCTTGTTGCGCACGATGCCGGCATCGGCCAGCAGCGCCGCCACCTTGTCCGGGCCATAGGCGGCGATTTTTTCGGCGTCCCAGTCGTCAAAGGCGGCGCGGTAGCTGGCGCGCTTGTTCAGGATGGTCTCCCAGCTCAGGCCCGCCTGTGCACCTTCCAGATTCAGCATCTCGAACAGGGTACGCTCATCGTGGCAGGGCACGCCCCATTCATGGTCATGGTAGTGCAGGTACTTGGGATTGGCAGGATTGGCCCAGCGGCAGCGGATGATGGTCATGGCGGCGAGTGCGGAAGCAGGAGTGCCGGGCCGGCTGGCCCAATCGCGCAGTATAAATTATTTCGCCGCGGGCGCCGGGGTGCCGGCTCACGTGGCGCGCCCCCTCACGCAAATGCGCTATTTTTTACGCTGAAATCCTCTATTTTTCTCTGCTTTGGGGTGCCCTGACGGGCTGGCGCCCATTCCCGAACAAAGCAGAGCAAAAAATAGCCTGTTTGCGACAGGGACCTTGCGCGCCGCCCCGCCCCATCAGCTTCCGAGGTCGCTGGACAGGCCGACCCGGCGCCGTTCGCCGCCCAGTTGCAGCGCCCCCGTCAGGTTGCTGACCAGCCGCACTTCGCCCTCGACCACGGCCTGATCCAGCTGCTGCATCAGGCGCGGGAACAAGTCGTCGGCGCGCGTGTGTGCCGTGCTGTACAGCGCCGCCCACGCGTTCCGTCCCGAGCGCTTGGCAATATACAAACCCTGATCAGCCAGCTCCACCACCTGCGACCAGGACAGCAGGCGCGGCTGCTCCGGCAGGAAGGGGAAGCAGGCAAAGCCGATCGAGCAGGTGCGTGCCAGCAGTGTGCCGTCGGGCAGCACGAAATCGCGCTCGGCCACCGCGCGCCGCATCCGCTCGGCCACCACCCGCGCCTCGTCGCGCTGGGTGGCGCGCGCCAGCACCAGAAACTCCTCGCCGCCCCAGCGCACCAGATAATCGGACTCGCGGAACACCTCGCGCAAACGCTCCTGCATCTGCACCAGAATGGCATCACCAGCGCCATGGCCGTAGCGGTCATTGACCTCCTTGAAGTGATCCAGATCGACCATGAAAAACACCAGATCCTTGGCCGTCGCCAGGTCGCATTCGGTCAAGGGCTGGTGCAAGCCCTGTTCATAGCCACGCAGGCTGAGCGCCACCTCGGCATCCACGTTCTGCAGGAAGAAACGGCGGTTGCGCAGACCAGTCAGCTGGTCGGTCAGGCTGACCTCTTCCAGCGCGCGGTAGGCCCGCTGCAGCTCCAGATTCTTCTCCAGCAACTGCTGCTGGGTCGCCGCCACCTGCTGGTAGGCACTGGCATTATCCAGCGCAATCGCGCCATACGCGCACAGGCTGCGGAAGATCAGCCGCTCGCGTTCGCCATAGGCCTGCGCCTGCAGCGACTGCACCGTCATCACGCCCAGCACGCGCTCGCCGATGCACAGCGGCGCAAATAGCAGGCTCAGCGTCGGCAGGGTACCGGGGATCAGGTTCGGCGTGGCGCCCGTGCTGTCAGTCTCGACCAGAATTTCGCGCCGCTCGCGCACGCAGCGCGCCGCGTTGGCGTGCGGGTCCGACAGCGGAAAACGGGTCGCCGGCAGCGACTGCCCGGCCTCAACCCCGAACGCACAAGCCAGCGTCTGGCCATCGGACTGCAACAGGAATACCGAAAAATGGGTCGCATCGAGCAAGCCGTGCACATGCCGGTCGAGCGCCCGGAACACGGCCGCCGCATCGAGGTGGGCCGTGATCTCCTGCCCGATTGCCGACAAATGCGCCAGCGTGGCACTGGTCTGCTGCAGCACCTCGGCGCGCTCGGCCTCGGCCGCCGCCAGCTGGCGGTGGTGCTCGCCCTCGGTCTGGGCCCGTTCGGTCTGGTATTGCACCTGCATCGCGATGGCGCGGTTGGTGGCCTGCTGGTTGTGGATCTGGTCCCGTGCCGCGCTGGCCTGCACTGCGACCAGATAGGCTTGCGCATGGTCGCCGCTGGCCGCATAGGCGCGCGCCGTGGCGTCCAGCAGCGCACCCGGCACGATGTAGCCGTCGATGGTGGCCGCCAGCGTCAGCGCCTGGGTCAGGAAATGCAGGGCCGGGCTGGGCGCCGTCATGCCGGGCGGCGACGGCAGTGCATGGCGCGCATAAATCCGCGCCAGCACGTCCAGCGCGGCGATCTGATTGGACGGGTCGCCCCGCTCGCGCGCCAGCGCCAGCGCAGCGCCGGCCGCATCAACCGCCTCCAGCGGCCGCCCCAGCTGCGACAGCGCATGCGCCTGCCCGCGCCGCGCACTGCTTTGGAAATCGCCCTGGCACAGCGCATCACCGCGCTGCGCCAGCCGCGTAAAGCTGTCCAGCGCCGCCGCGTCATTGCCCAGATCGAGCGCCAGATCGCCCTGATATTCCAGCGCCACCGCATAGGCGCGCGAGCCGGACAGCGGTGCCAGCGTCAACAAGGCCTCGCGCAGCAGGCTTTGCGCCGCCTCGCGCTGGCCCAGCAGGCGTAGCGTCTCGGCGGTCTGCATCAGGCACTGGCCCACGCTCATCGGCCACTGGGTCGGGCGCGCCAGATCGAGGCCGCGCTGCATCCATTCCAGCGCCGTGTCGTGCGCGTTCAGGCAGGTGTAGCCATTGCCGATGTTGGTGGCGATCAGGATCGCGCGCCGCAGCTGGCCGCTGGCCAGTGCCATTTCATAGGCCTGCATCAGGTGGCCGATGGCGCGCCCGTAGTCGCCGCGCTGGAACGCGGCCGTGCCGAAGAAATCGTGGATCCAGCCGGCCGCCAGCGGCGTGCGGCTGGCCAGATCGAGGTCGAAGCGGCGCCGCCACGCCGCGCTCGCATGTTGCCAGTCGAGAAACACGGCGCAGATCGCGCTGGCCGCATCGAAGACATCAACGCGCAGCGCATCGCCGCGATGAAACCGGGCG
>JBGSBQ010000502.1:0-3562 GCA_041730475.1 Sphingomonadaceae bacterium | reverse complement strand
TTGTCGTCGTTATTGCGCGCCACGTAGCACAGCAGCTCGACCGGAGCTTCCTTGACGCCGACCGCAAACAGCAACGTCGCCAGCTCCAGACAGGTGGGACTGTCCGGGCGGCGCCCGTCGGCCTCCAGCATCTGCGCCAGTTCATCGCCACACTTGCGGGCGCGCCGGTAGTCGCCACTCTCGTGATACACCAGCCCCTCGGTGATCTTGGCACGCAGTTCGACCTGGTCGCCGCTGAACTGGTGCACGGCGGCGCCCAGCAGCCGCAGCGCCTCTTTCGGATCATTCTTCTGGCCGCACACGCGCGCCAGCCCGAAGTAGGCATCGACCGTCTTCAGCACCGAGTATTCACCAATATCGATGCACTTGCGGAAGGCCTTTTCCGCCAACGCGATATTGCCCAGCTTGAGCGCGGCCTGCCCCAGCAAACGCTGGCGCGGCACCGAATTCGGGGACAGCTTGGCGGCCCGCTCCAGCACCTCGCACGCTTCGGCCGTGCGGCCCTGCAACTGGTAGGCCTGGGCCAGCTGGTCGAAGGCGTCGATATAAAACCGGTTCTCGCCGATCACGGCCTGGAACATCTGGCGCGCCACCTCGACCTCGCCATCGGCCATGCGGATCTTGGCCAGCCCACAACGCGCCCAGTTGTAATCGCGCTGCGCCAGCACCTGTTCGTAGACGGCGCCGGCCTGCTCCGGCTCGCCGCTTTTCAGCAGCAGTGCCGCCTTCATGCGCAGCAGGTCAATCTCGTGCAAGGGGTTATGCGCGATCTGCGCCTCGCACAGCTTGGCCGCGCGCAAGTAATCCTTGTCGGCATAGGCCTGGTCGATATCGCGGAAGATCTGCTTCTTCAGCCAGACCCGGTTCAGCCGCGTCAGCAACATGCCTTCCGTGATCGGCTTGATGATGTAGGCATCCGGCTGATGTTCGGCCGCCCCCATCACCGATTCCACGCTTTTCTCGGCCGACACCATCAGCCACACCGATGACGGCAGCAACAGGTGGCGGATCCGCGCCTCTTCCAGCACTTGCTGGCCATTCTTGCCTTCGCCCAGATTGTAGTCGCACAGCACCACGTCGTAGCGGGTCTTGACCAGCAGCGGCATCGCTTCGCCGCCGCTGGCAGCTTGATCGATATGGCGCGCCCCCAGGCTGCGCAGCGATTCACGCAGCAGCTGGCGCACGCCGACGAAATCGTCGATCAGCAGATAGCGTTTGTCGGCCCAGGCGATGGGCGCATTGGCGGGCAGTTCGTGGCTCATCGCCCCCCCCTACGGCAGACGCAAGGTGAAGCAGCCTCCGCCGAGACTGCTGCCATTCGCCAGCGCGATGCTGCCGCAGCGCTGGCGGTGCCGGTGCATGCGCGCCACCTCGCGCGAAAAATACAGCCCGAGGCCGCTGTTATTGCTGAGGAAGTTGACGCCGCGCTGCTGCGGATCGAGCGCCGCACTGCCGGCCTCCAGCATCACCGGCGGGAAGCCCATGCCATTGTCCTCGACCTGCAGCTGCAGCATGTCGCCGTCGACGCGGATCGCCAGCCGCACCCGGTCCTCGGTGTAGCGGATCGCATTATTGATCGCATGCACCAGTACGCCGATGATCAGGTCTTCATCGAAGGTCCAGATCAGCTCGGGCGGGTAATCGAGATCCAGCGTAATGCCCTTGGCCTGCAGCAGCACCCGCGCCTGCGACGCCACCTGCTCGACCAGCTCGGCGATGCGCTGCGGCGCCGGCTCGAACGGGTAGCCGGGCTTGCCCACTTCCTTGTACAGGGCCAGCAACTGGATCAGGTTATCGTTGAGGCGCTTGGTCTGGTACAGCATTTGCGCCAGCTGCGGATAGGCGTCCGGCTCGGGCGCGGCACCGGCACTGAGCAGGCGCTCCAGCGTGCCGCTGACAACGCTCAGCGAATTTTTCATGTCATGCACCGTACTGCCAAGGAACAGGAACAGTTCCGGGGTGCTGCTCTGCTGGTCGGCTTGCTCGTCCATGTTCGGGCTCTCCGCGCGGCTGCCTGGTTGGGGTCTGCCGATTATAGCCCAGCCTGCGCCGATTTATTGCTGTCGGCGCCGCTGTTTCAGCAGGAAGCGGCCCGGATCCAGCGCCGCCGCCAGGCTGGCCTCGACGGGCAGCGGTCGCCGTTCCAGCTGCGCCAGCAACAGCTCGGCCATCAGCGGCGCCCAGATCAGGCCGCGCGACGCATACCCGAGCAAGCCATACAGGCCGGGATGGCGCGGCACATCACTGAGCTGCTCCAGACGGCCGGCGGCCGCTTCATCGGGCAGTGCCCCGGCCAGCGGCAAGCGGTCCGGCGCCGCGCAGCGGAAGCCGACCCGGCCCGCCAGCGGCGCCTGCGCCAGCCGTGCCGTCAGCCCGTCGTCGCCAACGATCTCGGCCAGCCGCGCCAGATTTTCCTGCTGGCTGCTGGCGCGCAGCGCGGTCGCGTCATCGCTGTCATAGGTGGCGCCGGCCGACACGATGCCGTGCGTGGGCGGCGTCACATACGCTTCGCGGCACACCACCAGCGGCAATTGCGGTACCCCGCTGCTGCCGTCGCCCACGGCCAGATGCGTCACTTGCCCGCGCAGCGCCGTCAGCGGCAGGGCCGCGCTTTGCGCGATGCTGCGCGCACCAGTGCCGTTCGCCAGGATCACGGTCGGCGCCTGCGCCAGCAGTGCGCCGTCGGCGCCGCACACCAGCCAGTCGTCGCCACTGCGGGTCAGCGTCAGCGCCGTGTGCTGGAAGCGCCGCGTCAGCCGGGCGCCGCAACGCGCCAGCATGGCCTGGCACAGCGAGGCCGGCCGCGCCCAGCCGCCCTGCCCGAACAGCCAGCCACCATGCGGCGTGGTCGCGCCCAGCACGGCGCTGGCAGCCGCCGCATCCAGCCAGCGCACATAGGCCTCCGGATAGCCCCAGCCCTGCACCACCTCGCGCTGCACCTGCGCATGCGCGGCATCGCGGGCCAGTTGCAGCACGCCGCAGGCGGCGCCGTCGAACGCCTGTCCGGCGCCCCCCAGACGCTGCCACTCGCGCAGCGCGAACAGATAGGCAGCCCGGCTCAAGCGGGTCGGGATATTGTCGTCCTTGGACAGCAAGGGCATGTAGATGCCGGCCCGGTTGCCCGAGGCTTCCTGTCCCGGCTCGGCATGGCGCTCGATCAGCGTCACCTCCCAGCCGCTGGCGCACAGGCGCTGGCAGGCGGCCGCACCGGCCACGCCGGCACCGATGACGACGGCACGCCGCAGCAGCGCTGGCGGCACCACGGCCAGCACGCGCCGGCTGGAATAATCGGCGTGCAGATCAGGGCTGGCCTGCTGCGCCACGGCGGGCGCCACGCTGCGGCCAACAAAGCCATGCGCATGCAGGGTCCAGACCAGCGCCTCGTCGGCCTGCTGTGCCTGCAGCTGCGCACCGGCTGCAGCCAGCCGTGCCAGCGCCCGCGCCAGCGCGGCATCGGCCGCCCCCGCGGCCGGGCACAGGGACAGGGCGCCCCGCGCGGGGTTTTGCGCCCGCGCCGCGGCCCGCGGCGCGGCCCGCCAATCCAGCGGGGCATGGGCGGCGG
>JBGSBQ010000501.1:0-3565 GCA_041730475.1 Sphingomonadaceae bacterium | reverse complement strand
TCGCTCATAAAATGCCAAACAACATGTCGTTGCGGAAAATTATGAGCGATTGGCAGACCTGACCCCGGTTTTTTTTTGAGGAAAGTATGAGTCGGACGGGGCGCTTGTTTTTGTTGGTGGATGCGCTGCGGGGCTGTCGGCGGCCGGTGACGGCGGCGCGGCTGGCGCAGCAGTTGGGGGTGTCGGAGCGCACCATTTATCGCGATATTCAGACGCTGGCCGGATTGGGGGCGCCGATCGAGGGGGCCGCCGGGGTCGGCTTTATGCTGAAGGCGGGCTTCTTTTTGCCGCCGTTGATGTTTGGCGCCGATGAGCTGGAGGCGCTGGTGCTGGGCGCGCGCTGGGTGCGGCGTCAGGGCGATGCGGGGCTGGCGCAGGCGGCGGCCAGTGCGCTGGCGAAGATCGCGGCGGCTACGCCGCGCGATTTGCGCGATGAGATGGCGGAAACCAGTTTGTGGGTGCCGCTCGGCAGCCCGGCACCGGAGGCCAGCGATGCCTTCGTGGGACCGGTGCGCGAGGCGATCCGCTATCAGCAGCGCTTGCGTATCGCTTATCGCGATGAGCAGGGCCGCGCGTCGGAGCGCATGGTGTGGCCGTTTGCGCTGGCCTTCTTCGAGGGCCGGCGGCTGCTGGCGGCGTGGTGTGAAATGCGCGCTGCGTTTCGTCATTTTCGCATCGACCGCATTGCCACCGTCGAGAGTACGGGACAGCGCTATCCGGCCCGTCGCCATGAGTTGCTGCGCAGCTGGCGCAAGGAAAATAATATTCGCGATGAGCCTTGAGCGGCCGTTCTGTGAAGTGCCGCACAGAGCAGGCGGGGGCGGTGGGCTATGCTGGGGTCATCTCTTTCAGGAGATCCCTAGTTTTGGACTTGGCCCGCTCTCCCAGCGGGCCTTTTTTTATAGCATCAGCACGGCGAACAGGGAGCGCACTTCGTCGGCCGATTCGGCCATGATGGCGTGCAGTGTGCCGTCGCCGACCGTGAAGTCGATGGTGCGCGCGGCCTGCGGGGTGGTGGCGCCGGGTGACTGGTGCAGCGGCGAGGCCAGCGGCGCCAGGTCGTCGGCCAGCAGCAGGGTGTCGCCCAGCGTTTCCGGCGGCAGCGCGCGGTAGCCGGCCCACATCGCGTCGACGGCGCCGATGACGGCAACCGGGATCATCAGCTGGGCCAGTACGCCGCGGCCAATCGCTTGTTCGCCATGTTCGGTCCAGTCGGCCGGTTCGCCGACGCTCAGACCGGGGAATTCGGCGGCGCGCGACAGCAGGTAAAACCCGGCCACTTCATGCACGATGCCGGCGAACAGCGCGGTGTCCGGGTCGACCCGGGTGACGCGGCGTGCGATGACTTGCGCCAGCGCCGCGACATGGGCCGTGTGGCGCCACAATTGGTCGGCCTGGGCTTGCAGTAGGGGATCGCTGAGCTGGCTGCCCAGTTGGCGCACGATCAGTGCTGCCACCAGTGATTGCAGCGTGCGCACGCCCAGCCGTTGCACGGCGGCGCGGACGCTGGAAATTTCAGTACCGGAGCGGTTGTAGGCCACCGAGTTGGCAATCGCGACGGTACGCGCCGCCAGCAGCGGGTCGGCCTGAATCAGCCGGACCGCCGCCTCGCTGTGGCAATCGGGATCATTCAAGGCGTGCTGCAACTGCAGCGTCGCCTTGACGTTGGTGGGGAACACCAGCTCCCCCCGGCTCGCTTGAGCAGCGATACTCCTGAAGGCGGTCAGTCGGTCCATCAGAAAATTATACGCTCAAAAAGTTGCCGAGTGGAACTTTATGCGCGCAGCGGTGGCTTACTCTTCGCTGAAGATGGCGTCGTAGCCGTCTTGCGGGCCGTCGCTGTCTTGCAGCTCGTCGACCAGACCGAGGTCGACCAGTTCTTCGCTGGCGTTGAGGAAGCTGTTGTGCTTGGTGGCGCCGATCAGACGGTAGATCTCGCCGTCTTCATTGCGGATACCGATCAGCAGCTTTTCCTGGCGGACCATGTCCGGGGTGTCCACATTCAGCAGCAGGTTGCCGATGATGTGTTTGTCGAATTTGGCGGGCGTGACGCCTTCTAGCAGTGTGGTTTTCAAATGATTTCCTTGGTTGAGTCGTGGGTGGCCGCGCCCGGAGAGGCGCCTGCGATGATGATAGTTTTCAATGCCGTCAGCGTCTGTTCCAGCGCCGTGAAGTCGGCGTCGCTGTATTGCGCAAACACTTGCCGGCCCTGGTCGATGACCTTGGGGAAGACGTCATGAAACACCTGCTCGCCTTGCTTGCTGAGGCGGATGTAATACGAGCGCTTGTCGTCAACACTGCGCTCCCGCTCCACCAGCCCCTTGTGCTCGAGGCGTTCAATCACGCCCGTCAGCGTGCCCTTGGTGATCAGGGTTTTATCCCCCAACTCTTTATAGGACATGCCGGGCGTGTTGCCTAGCGTGGCGATGATGTCAAATTGCGCATGCGTCAGTCCACACTGGCGCACGCGCTCAGCCGACAGGCGCTCAAAGCTCTGCATGCACTCGGCCAGCAGCCGGATACTTTTCAAATATCGTTCACCCATAAGTACCAGATTATAGCTGGAGCCGGGCGCACTGCCACCCGCCGCAGTGTCCGGGTCGGTTACACTATGCGGCTCACCTGACGAGATTGCTTATGCCTCAACATTTACGCGGTATTGCCGCCCTGCTGCTGGTCACCCTGGTCTGGGGCACCACCTTCCCCGCCATGAAAGACATGACCGGCTATCTGTCGGCCAGCTGGATCGTGCTGGTGCGCTTTACGCTGGCCAGCGTGCTGCTGGCGCCGTTCCTGTGGCGGGCGCGCTGGAACGACATCAAGCTGGGCGCGATGGTGGGTGTGCTGCTGTTCTTCTGCTATGTGTTCCAGATCGAAGGGCTGGCGCTGACCAGCTCGAACCGCAATGCCTTCGTCACCGGCCTGAATGTGCTGGTGGTGCCGCTGCTGGGGGTGCTGGTGGGGCGCTGGCCGGAGCGCCGCATCGTGCTGGCGCTGGCGCTGGCCGTGGCCGGCCTGTTCCTGCTGTGCTGGGAAGGCAGTTTTACCTGGGGCCGCGGCGATACGCTGGCGATTCTGGGGGCGCTGTCGTTTGGTTGCTACATCAAGCTGATGGAGCTGACCACGCGCAAGGTCGAGCGCCTGATGACGCTAACGGCGATGCAGATCGTCACGGTGGCGCTGTGCGCGGCGGCCTGGCTGCTGTTGCGTGAAATGCCGCTGGGCCAGATCGATGCCAGCCAGGATCTGGCCGATTATCTGGCCTATAACTGGCAGGGCGTGAAGTTGTATGCGCCAAATCTGATCTATCTGGGCGTGGTGGCGACGGCCGCCATCATTTCCTTGCAGACCTGGGGCCAGAGCCATAGTAGCGCCAATGAAGCGGCCGTCATCTATGCGTTCGAGCCTGCTTGCGCCGCCATCTTCGCCTATTTCTGGCTGGGCGAGACGCTGGCCTGGAATGGCTTGCTGGGTGCCGCACTATTGATTTCCGGTATGATCGTGAGCCAGTGGAGTACCACTCGCCCGGCCGCTGCGCTGGCACCAGAGTGAGTACTCGCTCACT
>JBGSBQ010000500.1:0-3573 GCA_041730475.1 Sphingomonadaceae bacterium | reverse complement strand
GCCGTTCACCAGCGACAGCCAGTACACCGGCGCCGGCTGGATCAGCAACGACGCCGGCCGCAGCACGAAGAACTGGGTGATGCAGGCCACGCTGGAGACGCACATCGCATATGACACCAGACGCAAGGAGCCGAGCCGCTTGACCATCTCGCCGGTGAACAGCAGGTACAGCGCGTAGGAGATGGCGGAGCCCAGTACCAGCGCCGACCCCAGCGCCACGTTGCGGGCCCCGCCCTGCAAATCGTGCAGGAACACCAGCACGATGCCGGCATACGAGGTGCACAGCGCGATCCATTGCTGGCGCTGAATATGCTGCTTCAGGTACAGTATCGACAGCAGCAGCACGAAGGTCGGGGTCAGGAACAGGATCAGGCGCTCCAGCCCGACCGAGATGTATTGCAGGCCAAGGAAGTCGAGGAAGCTCGACAGGTAGTAGCCGATCAGGCCCAGCCCGACCAGACGCCAGCGGTCGGCGCGGCTGAGCGGCGGCCCCTTGCGCATCTGCCACCAGCCGATGGCGGCGAACACCGGCAGCGAAAACAGCATGCGGAAGGCGATCAGCGTGACCGCGTCGATCTGGTAGCGATATAACAACTTGGCGACGATGGCCTTGCAGGAAAACAGCACGGCGCCACCGACCGCCAGCGACAAGCCACCCAGATAGGCAGCGCGTGCGGCGGGCGTCTGCGATGGGGCGGCGGTATCAGTCAGGCTTTTACTCATGCCGGAATTGTACGACCAAACGCCCGCCCCCGCCCGCCCGGCGGTTTTTAGGGGGCTGACTATGCTAAAATGTCGCCCTCACCGAATTACCGCCGAAGGAACTTTGAACATGGCTGGACACAGCAAATGGGCCAATATCAAGCACAAAAAGGCCGCGACTGACGCTAAGCGCGGCAAAATCTGGACGCGCCTGATCAAGGAAATCACCGTTGCAGCCCGTATGGGCGGGGGTGATGTCGCCTCGAATCCGCGCCTGCGCCTGGCCATCGACAAGGCCGCCGACGCGAATATGCCGAAGGATAACGTGGCGCGCGCGATCAGCCGTGGCACCGGCGGCGAGGACGGCGCCAACTATGAGGAAGTACGCTACGAGGGTTACGGCATCGGCGGCGCGGCCATCATCGTCGACTGCATGACCGATAACCGGGTCCGCACCGTGGCCGAAGTGCGCCATGCGTTCAGCAAGCACGGCGGCAATATGGGCACCGAGAATTCGGTCTCCTTCATGTTCAAGCACTGCGGCCAGTTCCTGTTCGCGCCCGGCACCAACGAGGACGCGCTGATGGAAGTGGCGCTGGAAGCGGGCGCTGAAGACGTGGTGGCCGACGATGAAGGCGGTTTCGAGGTGTTGTGCGATCCGCACAGCTTCGCGACCGTCAAGGATGCGCTGGATGCGGCCGGTTTCAAGGCTGAAGTGGCCGAGATCATCATGAAGCCAGCCACCGAAACCGTGTTCACCGGCGACGACGCCATCAAGATGCAAAAACTTCTGGATGCGCTGGAAAACCTGGACGATGTGCAGGAAGTCTATTCCAACGCCCTGATCGAAGATTAACCGGCCCCTGTCGTTCTCGCGCAAGCGGGAACCTATACTGAGCAAGATAGCACGCGAAGTATGGGTTCCCGCCTGCGCGGGAACGACGGTTCCGCAGCCAGCAGAAATGCCGGCCTCCCTCCCCTGACCACGCTCTTTTTTGAACGAACGGTACTATGAAAATTTTGGTAGTCGGCTCCGGCGGCCGTGAACATGCGCTGGCTTGGAAATTGGCCCAATCAGAACGCATCCAGATGGTCTACGTGGCCCCCGGTAACGGTGGCACCGCGCGCGATTCGCGCCTGCAGAACATCGCCATCACGGACCTGCATGAACTGGCGAACTTCGTCGAGCGAGAGCACATCGGCCTGACCGTGGTCGGTCCGGAGACGCCACTGGCAGGCGGCATCGTCAACCTGTTCCGCGCGCGTGGCCTGAAAGTATTCGGCCCGACCAAGGAAGCGGCCCAGCTGGAGTCGTCGAAAGACTTCGCCAAGGCCTTCATGCACCGTCACGGCATCCCGACCGCGGCCTACCAGACCTTCTCGGACGTAGCCCCGGCGCACGCCTTCATCGACCAGATGGGCGCACCGATCGTGATCAAGGCCGACGGCCTGGCCGCCGGCAAGGGCGTGGTGGTCGCCATGTCGCTGGAAGAAGCGCATCAGGCAGTGGACGACATGCTGGCCGATAACCGCTTCGGCGACGCCGGCGCGCGCATCGTGATCGAAGAATTCCTGGCCGGTGAGGAAGCCAGTTTCATCGTCATGTGCGACGGCAAAAACATCCTGCCGCTGGCCACCAGTCAGGATCACAAGCGCCTGAAAGACCACGACCAGGGTCCCAATACCGGTGGCATGGGTGCGTATTCCCCGGCCCCGATCGTGACCCCGGCCATGCATGCGCGCGTGATGCGCGAGATCATCAACCCGACCATTTCCGGCATGGCCAAGGATGGCATCGTGTTCACCGGCTTCCTGTACGCCGGCCTGATGATCGACGCCGCCGGCAATCCAAAGACGCTGGAATTCAACTGCCGCATGGGCGATCCGGAAACCCAGCCTATCATGTCGCGCCTGAAAACCGATCTGGTATCGGTGATGGAGCACGCCGTCAACGGCACGCTCGACACGGTCGAACTGGAATGGGACCGCCGCACCGCCGTGGGCGTGGTACTGGCTGCCGCCGGCTATCCGGATGCGCCACTGAAGGGTGCCGTAATCGAAGGCATTCCAGCTGAAACGCCGGAAGCAGTGACCTTCCACGCCGGTACCACCGAAGTCGATGGTCAGTTGCAGGTCAGCGGTGGCCGCGTACTGTGTGTGGTCGGTCTCGGCGACAGCGTCAAGATGGCCCAGAAACAGGCCTACGACAGCGTCGACCAGATCCGCTTCGAAGGCATGCAGTGCCGCCGCGACATCGGCTGGCGCGGGCTGAAACACTGACATGAGTAACGCGCCCAATCCGGCCGCCGTCAAGGCCTACCTGCTCGACCTGCAAAGCCGTATCGTACAGGCGCTGGAGGCGGTCGACGGCCTGCCCTTCCTGCAGGATGAGTGGCAACGCCCGGAAGGCGGCGGTGGTTTGTCGCGCCTGATCGAAGAAGGCCATGTGCTGGAACGGGGCGGCGTCAACTTCTCGCACGTGATGGGCGCCAAGCTGCCCCCATCGGCGGCGGCCTCGCGTCCTGAGGTCGGCGGCCAGCCATGGGAAGCCATGGGCGTGTCGCTGGTGCTGCACCCGCGTAATCCGTACGCGCCGACCGTGCACATGAACGTGCGCTTCTTCACCACCACCACCGCCGACGGTACCCCAGTGTGGTGGTTCGGTGGCGGCATGGACCTGACGCCCTACTACGGCGAAGCCGACGATGTGCGCCACTTCCACCGCACCTGCCGCGACGCGCTGGCGCCGTTCGGTGACGACCTGCATCCACGCTTCAAGCAGTGGTGCGACGAGTATTTCTACCTGAAGCACCGCAGCGAAGCGCGTGGCGTGGGCGGCATTTTCTTCGATGACTTCAATGATATCAAGAA
>JBGSBQ010000499.1:0-3578 GCA_041730475.1 Sphingomonadaceae bacterium | reverse complement strand
GTCTGACCCCGGTTTTGCACTTGGGGTGAGTGTTAAAAATCGTAGCGCGCCGACAGTTTCAGCTGGCGTCCGTCCGCAGGATAAATGCCGGCCTGGCAGCCAAACGCTTGCGAGAAGTACTGCTTGTCGCCCAGATTCAGGCCCGCCACTGCGACTTCCCACTGGCCGAACTTGCGCGCATAGCGGGCATCAAAGGTGGTGTAGGCCGGCATCTGCGCCTTGCAGCTGTTATCAAAATCGCTGCCATAACGCTGCGCATCGACCCACTGCACGCCCACATCCGCACTCTGGCCATTGGCCGGCAGCCAGCTCAGGCGGGCGGTCAGCACATTGCGCGGCACCAGCACCATCTGCTTGCCAGCATTCACGCCTGCCATGAACTTGGCCTGCACGTGCTGGTAATGCGCATTGACGCTCCAGTCACGCGCCAGCATGGCTTCCGCATCCAGCTCAAAGCCCTGACGACGGGTCGGATCCAGATTGGTGTTGGCGCCATAGCCGCCATTCAGCGTCGGATCGTAGAAGATCTCGTTGCGCAACTTGTGCTGGAACACGCGGGCCGTGACCTTGTGCTGCGCATCGCCATAGCTGGCGCCCAGTTCCAGATCATGCGACACCTGCGGCTGCAGTGGCACATTCACGTTCGGCGTGTAGGCATTCTCGTCCGAATTCGCCACCCGGTAGCTGTGCCCTGCCTTGGCGTAGACATCGAGCAGTGTGACAGGCGCATAAGTAGCCTGCAGTTCCCACGCATTCAGGCCTTGATTGGTGTGGTAGTTAGCCGTCGTATAAGGCGCCGGATCGTAGGAATTCTTGTCGAACAGCTCGCGCCGCACGCCGGCCGAAATGCGGCCATCATGTTCAGCATCGAAGCGCAGTTCATCGCGCAGATACACCGCCTTGGAACGCTGGCTGGCATCGGCCTGCGAGAACGAGGCGTCTGTGTTCCGGGTCCAGCGCATCAGGTCCACACCGGCCACCAGCTCATTCAGCATCCCGGCCAGCTCGCCCAGATGGCGTACCCGCGGCGAGAACTGATCCTGCTTGCTGTGATAGGTCGACCTCGATTCACCGAAGGAATAGAAGTAATCGGCGCGCGCAGTCTTCTCGCGGTGCGACAGTTCGGCCGCAATATCCCATGCCCCCAGCCGACGGCTGTAGGAGCCGGTCAGGCGATCACTGTCGAGCGAGCCGTGATCCTTGCCGGTCAGCGTCTGGCGCGGATTGGTCTGGAACTGTGCTTCGGTCAGCGAACCGGCCAAGCCCGAGTCCTGACGGGCGCCGTCGTAACGCACGCTGGTGCGGCTGTCGCGGTCAAACCATTGCAGGCCGGCGCTGAAATTGCTCAGCTTGAAGTCGTTATTGCCGCGGTAGTTGTCGGTGCGCTGGTGGCCCAGCGTGGCATCGGCCGCAAAGCTATTCCATGCCTGCGCATACGAGCCGCGCACATCGCCGGCACCGAACTGGCCACCTTCGACCAACATGCTGCCATGGCTGGAGTTCTGGGCCGGACGTTTGGTCACGATATCGATCACGCCACCGGTGGCGCCTTCGCCATACAGCACGCTGCTGCCGCCCCGGGTGATTTCAATGCGCTCGACCGAGTCGACCGGGATGGTGCTCAGGATCGCGTTGCTCAGTTCATTGTCCGACAGGCGCACGCCGTCCAGCACCACCACCAGATTCTGGCTGCTGTTAGTGCCGAAACCGCGCAGGTCGAGGCCGAAATCCGGGCTGCCGTCGAGGCTCTGGCGGCCATACACGCCGCCGATCTTGCGGATCGCGGCATTCAGGTCGGCCACGCCAGCGCGGCGGATCTCGTCGGACGAGATCACGCTGGTGCCAATCGGCGCCAGCGACGGTGCGCTGTCAAAGCGGGCGCCGGTGATGACGACAGGCGCCAGTACCTGGGCAGCCTGATTCTGGGCCAATGCGATGGCAGGAACCAGCGCAGGCGCGCCAAAGCACAACGCAACGGCAGCGGCCAAGGCCGGGCGACGGAAACGGATAACGGTGAAATTCATGGTGATCGATCAGAAAATAGCATCCGCCTGCGTCCCCGCAAGCCGGAAGTGTACGGAAGGCGCGTGGCGCTTCCACCTGATTGGCCGGTATCCGGGCTTACAGGGCAAACCGGATCACCTTCCTGCGGCATCAGCACAGTGGTCATCGATCCGGCCGGCCAACCGCGTAAGCGGTCGGCGCCTGTATTACCGTTGCGGGGGCAGCAGACTTTGGCCGTGAGCGCCGGAGGCGTCGCGACTTTGTCTTTCCCGTTTAACTGCGCACATGGTCACGTGCGCGGGCACCAAACCCCGGCATTATACGCGCTCGCTGGCGATCATTAACAATTCAGAAAGGGTGCAAACATAATTCGAGGATTGATCGACGCCCGCTACAGCCCTATAGTAAGGGACTGTATTTTTCGGAGTCTTTCATGAGCAAGCCAGCATTACCGACGTATTTCCTGTCCCACGGCGGCGGTCCGTGGCCGTATATGATGGACCAGGTCGGCCACCTGTATGGCGAGCTTGATGCCGCGCTGCGCGATATTCCGCGCCAGCTCGGGGTGACGCCGAAAGCGGTGCTGGTGGTAACGGCGCACTGGGAGGGCCGCGAGTTCATGCTGTCGTCCAGCCCCCAACCACCGATGATTTATGACTACGGCGGCTTCCCGGCCCATACATACGAAGTGCAGTACCGCGCACCGGGTGCGCCGGAACTGGCGGCGCAAGTGCAAGGCATGCTGCAGGCCGGCGGCCATGCGGCGCGGCTGGATGCGCTGCGCGGCTTTGACCACGGCACCTTCAGCGCGCTGGTACCGATCTATCCGAACGCGGATATGCCGATCGTGCAGCTGTCGCTGAAGCAGGGGCTGGACCCGCGCGAGCATCTGGAAGTGGGCCGTTTGCTGGCGCCATTGCGTGAGCAAGGAGTGCTGATCATCGGCAGCGGGCTGAGTTACCACAATCTGCGCGCCTTCAACGCCAGCGGTGCGGCCGCCTCGCATGCATTTGACGGCTGGCTGCAGCAGACCATGGCACTGCCACCCGCCGAGCGCACGGCACAGCTGATCGCATGGGAGCAGGCCCCGGCGGCGCGCATGGCACATCCGCGCGAAGAGCATTTACTGCCCTTGATGGTGGTACTGGGAGCGGCGGAACAGGAAGCAGCCGCCATGCCGTATCACGAAGATGCGTTCATGGGCGCGCTGGCGGTGTCGAGTTTCCGCTTCGGGGCCGCAGCGCAGTAACGCGCCGCGCCGGCGTGGCTCAGGTGCCGCGCTTGCCGCGCGCTGCGTTTTCGGCCTTGGCCGCTGCAATGGCGGCTTTTTCGGCCGCCTTGATTGCTTCCGCGGCAGCGAATTGTTCCAGCCGCTGCTGGCGCGATACCGGTGTCTCCAGCGAAATGCGTCCCAGGATGCCGCTGCGGTAATCGCCGAGGAAGGTGTGCGACGCCTTCTCGAAATCGAGATCGCCGCCCTTCTGGCGGAAGCCGCGCTTGGCCGCCACACCTTCCACCACGGCGATGCCGTCCATGCTGTCCAGATCCTTGAAGCCGTAACGCGCCACCAGCAG
>JBGSBQ010000498.1:0-3582 GCA_041730475.1 Sphingomonadaceae bacterium | reverse complement strand
CTACCTTGGAGCATTTGTGCGCTTCGCCTTCTGCTGCTGCCCATGCCCGCACCGTGCCGTCCCCGCCACAGGAGAGGAAGCCCCCAGGTACTTTGCATCTTTCTTTTGGAGAAAATGCAATGCCTACTTCCCTGATTATTGGCGCGTCGCGCGGCATTGGTCACGAACTGGTGCGCCAGTATCTGGCCGATGGCTGGCGTGTGATCGCGACCGCGCGCAAGCCGGAAGACTGCGCCGCGCTGGTCACGCTCGGTGCGGAAGCGCACGAGCTGGACGTCAACAACGTCGAGGCCTGCGCCGGCCTCGGCTGGAAGCTCGATGGCGAACAGCTGGAAGTCGCCTTCCTGAACGCCGGCGTCTACGGCCCGCGCCACGATGGCTTTCCGCAGCAGGCCGATTTCGATCAGGTGATGCACACCAACGTGCTGGCGGCGATGCGCTTGCTGCCCATCATCGCGCCGATGGTAGCCGAGAAGTGCGGCAAGCTGGCCGTGCTGTCTTCGCACATGGGTTCGCTGGCCGAGCGCAGCAATCCGGCCGGATCACTGTACCGCGCCAGCAAGGCGGCGCTGAATTCGGTGCTGATCGATACCTCGCTGGTGTTTGGTCCGCAAGGCGTCAGCTGCGTCGCCTTCCATCCGGGCTGGGTGCGCACCGACATGGGTGGCCAGGATGCCGATATCTCGGTCGAGCAAAGCGCCAGCGGCATGCGCGCCACGCTGGCCAAGCTGCCATCCTCGCAGCACGCGGTGTACCGCAATTACGACGGCGCAGCGATCGCCTGGTAATCCCCTCTACAACGATAACAACAACGACATCGAGACACCATGATACTGAGTGAAGAGCAGCAGATGATACGCGACGCCCTGCGCACGTTTGCGCAGGAGCGGCTGGCGCCCAACGCGGCGCGCTGGGACAAGGAGCACCACTTCCCCAAGGAAGAACTGAAGGAGCTGGCGGCACTGGGCGCTTTCGGTGTTGCGGTGCCGGAGGAACTGGGCGGCGCCGGCATGGACTATGTGTCGCTGGCGCTGGTGCTGGAAGAAATCGCAGCCGGTGACGGCGGCACCTCGACCATCATCTCGGTCAATAACTGCCCGGTGTGCAGCATCGGCATGATGTATGCGAACGCGCAGCAGAAGCAACAGTGGCTGCGGCCATTGGCGCAAGGCGAGATGCTGGGCGCCTTCTGCCTGACCGAACCGCACACCGGCAGCGATGCCGCCGCGCTGCGCACCACCGCCACGCGCGATGGCGACAGCTATGTCATCAACGGCGTCAAGCAGTTCATCACCAGCGGCAAGTATGCCGATGTGGCGATCGTCATGGCGGTCACCGACAAGGCGGCGGGCAAGAAGGGCATCAGCGCGTTCTGGGTACCGACCTCGACGCCCGGCTATATCGTGGCAGGGCTGGAGCAGAAGATGGGGCAACACTCGTCGGACACGGCGCAGATCCTGTTCGAGAATTGCCGTATCCCGGCCGCGAACCTGATCGGTGAAGAGGGGCAGGGCTACAAGATCGCCTTGTCCGGACTGGAAGGGGGCCGTATCGGTATTGCCTCGCAGGCGGTTGGCATGGCACGCGCGGCGTATGAGGCGGCGCTGAACTATGCGCGCGATCGCGAGAGCTTCGGCAAGCCGATCTTCGAGCATCAGGCGGTGCAGTTCCGCCTGTCGGACATGGCGACCCAGATCGAAGCGGCGCGCCAGCTGATCCAGCATGCGGCGTCGATGAAGGATGCCGGTCTGCCGTGCCTGAAAGAAGCGGCGATGGCCAAGCTGTTTGCGTCGGAGATGGCGGAGCGGGTCTGTTCGGACGCGATCCAGGTGCATGGCGGTTATGGCTATGTGTCCGACTTCCCGGTCGAACGCATCTACCGTGATGTGCGCGTGTGTCAGATCTATGAAGGCACCAGCGATATCCAGAAGCTGCTGATTGCGCGGGCGCTGTAATCTGGCCTGTATCAGTCTGGGCTATGCCAGCAGCGCCCCAAGTTCACGCTTGAATGCTGGCGTTAGCTCGCATTCAGCTTGCGCCTGAATGAGTTTTGCCGAAGGAATTGTCCGTCTGACGTCTTCCAGCGCACCCAGCATTGCCAAGTCGGGGTCGCTTGCCTCGCGATGAAATAAAAGCGTGAGCTGCCCCGACACACCGAGCCCTATCAATGCGTCAGTACATCCTGCGGCACCCAATCGTTCGAGCAATTCATCTTGGTCACAATCGTGAGCAGCAAGTCGATAGCTCAGTGTAAATATGCACGCCATGGTGGCTCCCTGAATCCTGAGTAAGACACGCAGCCGCCTCAATGCCGTGCAGTTATCGACAACGCGCCGCAATTCGCGGGCGTGGCTGGTCGGGTTCTTCGGCGTACTCCAAACACCGACGATACAAAACACGCCACCGCGGCAGGTCTTGTCATTCAAAGGGCAGTACATTCTGCCCCAGGCATGGCTGCCGCCAACCTTGATCTGCCAGCCACGAAACTCCGCATACGTCAGAGCAGATTCAACTTCTTTTATGGGATGGGTCGCGCGCGCCATGCAGCACCCTCAGTGTAAGGCCCGATGGAAGGATGTCAATTGAAACAGGGAGCTTATCGCTGCAAGAGATTGGCAAGCTTGGGGACAAACAAATCACGGACGAAAAAAAAGCCCACATCTCTGAGGGCTTCGTTCCAATGTATTACCAATGCTTTAATCGTGTGCCGGACGCCAGTGCTATATGCAAAGTGCCTCCAGAGTCTCGGGCGCCCATGCTATCTGCGTGGTGCCCCCAACGTGTAAATCGACCATCGTATCCGGAATTACAACTTCAGGTGTTACGTCAGCAGCGATGTAAGCTTACACATATTGCATCGCGACACTTGCCTGAACGTGGGACTGTTTGCTTCCAAACCTCAACCACTGAACGTAGTGTATCACAGATATTTGTGCGACGCACAAATTATTTTTCAGCACGACCGACGCGCTCGAATTCCGAGATCACCTGCGCCCCGAATAACAGCAGCGTGGCGCCGATTTCCAGGCTGAACATGACCACGATGGCCGTCGTCATCGAGCCATACACCACGTTCACGTGCGACAGCGTGGAGAAATACCACACCAGCACCCGTCGCGCGACTTCCCACAGCAAGGCCGCCGTGGCGCCGCCGATCAGCGCATGCGACAGCGACAGCCGGCCGACCGGCATCACCAGATAGATCGAACTCAGTACCAGTACCTCGCCGCCCAGCCCCAGCAAATACAGCAGCGCACCCGAGACCCCGTGCAGCGACCAGCTGTAGCCGAGGAACTGCAAGCTCTCCTCGCCCAGCACCTGCAGGCTGCCCGCCACCAGCGTCACCAGCAGCATGCCAACGCCAAGCGACACGATGTAGCAATAGGGCAGCAAGGCCGACACCAGAAAATGCCGGCGCCGCAGCGCCACCCGGTGCTGGAAGATCACGCACATCGCATTTTCCAGCACCGTGAACGCGAGCGAGCTGAAAAACAGGAGCGTCGCGACGAGCACCCAGCCGATGACGTAGCGATGCTCGAGGAACAGCGCCAGCTCCCCCATGATCATGTCGGAATGGCCGGG
>JBGSBQ010000497.1:0-3594 GCA_041730475.1 Sphingomonadaceae bacterium | reverse complement strand
CCAACCCCGACTCCGACGCCCACGCCCACACCCGTGTATGCGGGCGCCACGCCCGGTGGTTCGGACAGCCTGTTCAACAAGTGCGAGGTGTCCCATCCCGGTCCGATCCAGAACCAGCCCGGCACCCAGGCGGACGAAAAGGGCTTCGTGCGAGCCATCACGGCCGAGACCTATTTGTGGAATGCCGAAGTACCGGTCGTTGACCCGACCACTTACCCGACCGTGGTCGCCTACTTCGACGCGCTGAAAACCCCGCTGCTGACGGCGAATGGTCATCCGAAGGACAAGTTCCATTTCAGCTATCCGAGCGAGGTGTGGGACGCGATGTCCAGCGGGGTGGATGTCAGCTACGGCATCAGCTGGGCCACGCCGCGCAACCGCGTGCCGCGCATCTGGCGGGTGGCGCTGGTGGAAGCCGGTTCGCCGGCGGCGTTGGCTGGCGTGCAGCGCGGCGACCAGCTGCTGATGCTCGATGGCGTCGATTTCATCAACCGCAACGAGAGCGCCACGGTAGCCGCCTTCAACGCGGCGCTGACGCCGGCCAAGGCCGGTGAGCAGCACCAGCTGACACTGTGGCGCAACGGTGCACTGCAGGAAGTCAGGCTGGCCGCTGCCAAGGTCAGCGTGGAGTCGGTGCAGAATGCGCGCGTGCTCGATAGCAGCGCCGGCAAGACCGGCTACCTGACCTTCAATGCGCACAATGGTCCGGCCGAGAAGCAGCTATACGATGCCTTCACGCTGTTCAAGAACGCCGCCGTCAAGGAGCTGGTGATCGACATGCGCTACAACGGCGGCGGCCTGCTGACTGTCGCCAGCGAGCTGGCCTACATGGTGGCGGGGCCCGCCGCCACCGAAGGCAAAACCTTTTTCCGCTACAGTACCAATGGTCGTCTGTCGCCGGGCCGGCCGACGCCATTCCTGGGCAAGTCCAGCGGCCAGTATGCGACGCAGATCCTGCCGCTGGGGACCGTGCTGCCGCATCTCGACCTGAAGCGCGTGACGGTGCTGGCCGGGCCGGGTACCTGTTCCGCCAGCGAGGCGGTGGTGAATGGCTTGCGTGGCATTGACGTGCAGGTTGATCTGGTGGGCGGCCAGACCTGTGGCAAGCCATATGCCTTCATCCCGCTGGCGAACTGCGGCACCACGTATTTTCTGGTGCAGTATCAGGGCGTCAATCAGAAGGGCTGGGGCGATTACGCCGACGGCTTTGCGCCCACCTGTGCCGCCGAGGATGACTTCGACCATGCACTGGGCGATCCGGCCGAAGGGCTGCTGGCGACGGCGCTGAGATTGCAGGGCGGGCAGTCTTGCGCGGCGGCGCCGGCGCTACTGCGTCAGGGCGGCAAGACGCTGCCGCTGCCGTCCGGCCCGCAGGTCGAAGCGCGCCCCCCGGTCAAGGAGATTGCGGTGCTGCCGTGGTTCCGCTAGCAGCGCTGCTAGCGTAATTGAATTCCTCCCCTCCGTGCACGAAGGGGATTGCTACGGCGCTGCGTGATGCTCTACGCGGACGCGTCAACGTGGCCGCATGCAGGGCAGGTCTGACTGGTCCTATGCAGCGGCGCAAACCCGTCTATAATTTCCGGCGTATCCGATGCCCGGCTCCCCCGCGCCAGTGCATCGGTCGAATAACCATCTGCCGGAGTCCCCTTGATGATACGTTCCGCCGTCCTGCTGGCGCTTGCCGCCGCTGCTCCACTGGCTGCCAGCGCCGCCACCACGCCTCCACTGAGCACCGTCGCCGAACGTTCCGGCTTCCAGAACACGGGCCGCTACGAAGAAGTGATCGCACTGTGCGCGCAGTTCCAGAAAGCCTATCCCAAGCAGGTACGCTGCTTCGAATTCGGCCGCACGCCAGAAGGCCGACCGATGCTGGCGCTGGCGGTGTCGCGCACTGGCGCGCTGACGGCGGCGCAGGCGCGTCAGCGCGGCCTGCCGGTGCTGCTGGTGCAAGGCGGCATCCACGCCGGTGAAATCGACGGCAAGGACGCTGGTTTCCTGGCACTGCGCGAGGCGCTGGAAAACAAGGCGGCACCCGGCGCGCTGCAGCAGCAGGTGCTGCTGTTCGTCCCGGTGTTCAATGTTGACGGCCATGAGCGCTTCGGCCAATGGAACCGTCCCAACCAGCGTGGCCCGGTCGAAATGGGCTGGCGCACCACGGCGCAGAACTACAATCTGAACCGCGATTATGTGAAGGCAGACGCGCCGGAAATGCAGTCCATGCTGGCGCTGATGAACGAGTGGGACCCGCTGGCCTACATCGACCTGCATGTGACCGACGGTGCCAAGTTCCAGGTTGATGTGTCGATTCAGGTCGAGCCGGTGCATGGCGGCGACGCTGGCCTGAAAGGCGCCGGCCTTGCCTTGCAGGGCGCGGTGATCGACGACCTGCGCCGTCAGGGTTCTGATCCGAAGCCGTTTTATGCGGCGTTCGACGTGAATGACGATCCGGCTTCCGGTTTTGTCGACGGCATGGCGACGCCGCGCTTTTCGACCGGTTACTACCCGCTGCGCAACCGCCTGGCGATGCTGGTTGAAACCCATTCGTGGAAGGATTATCCGACCCGCGTGCGCATCACCCGCAACACCATCGTCTCGCTGCTGGAACAGGTGGCGCAGCATGGCAAGGCATGGCTGAAGACTGCGCACGATGCCGATGCCCGCTCGGCCGCGCTGGCCGGCACGCCGGTGCCGCTGACATACAAGACTACCGACAAGACCACCATGATCCAGTTTGCCGGCTACGAGTATGTGCGCAGCCATTCCGACGTTTCCGGCGGCCTGATGACGCAATACGACGAAAGCAAGCCGCAGGTGTGGACCGTGCCGCTGCGCGATGAAGTAGTGCCGGACCTGCAGGTGGCGGCGCCGAAGGGCGGCTATCTGGTGCCGGTGGCGCAGGCCGCGTGGGTGGCGGCCAAGCTGAAACAACATGGCATCAGCTTCAAGGTGCTGGGCAAGGATTCCGGCAAGGTGATGGTGGAGTCGTTCCGCGCTACCAAGGCCGAATTTGGCAAGCAGTCGTTTGAAGGCCACCAGTCGCTGGCGGTGCAGGGCGAGTGGCGCGACGAGCAGCGCGCGCTGCTGAAGGGCGCCTTGTTCGTGCCGATCGCGCAGCCCAAGGCGCGGCTGGTAATGGCGATGCTGGAGCCACGCGGCGGCGATTCGCTGCTGGCCTGGGGCCTGTTTAACAATGCCTTCGAGCGCAAGGAATACATGGAAGAATACGTGGCCGAGGAAGTCGCCCGTGAACAGCTGGCGGCCGATCCGGCGCTGCAGGCCGCATACCAGCGCAAGCTCGATACCGATCCGGCCTTCGCGGCCAGTCAGGAAGCGCGGCTGGAATTCTTCGCGCGTCGTCATTCTTCGTGGGACGAGCGTTTAAACCTGTATCCTGTGCTGCGCACGGCACTCGTGTATTAACCCCTTACGGAGGCGGTCATGGTGAACCAAGCAGGACGCGGCTGGTGGGCCGCATTGGCGGCAGTGCCGCTGTGTAGTGCGGTAGCCGCGGTGAATCCGCCGCAGCAGCCGTCGCAGCCATTAAGCGGCCTCGATGCGCTTTATCCGGCCCTCGATGCGCTATACCTAGACCTG
>JBGSBQ010000496.1:0-3596 GCA_041730475.1 Sphingomonadaceae bacterium | reverse complement strand
CTGGCGACGCCTGCGGCGGCAGCACCCGGCGTGACGCCGGTCAGGCTGCCGCTGGCATCCCACTCGATCAGCACATCGCGGCACCAGCCCTGCGGCAGCAGCGCGTGGCGGGCAAACAGGCTGCTGGCGTTCATGCGCGGGCCCAGTCGGCAGCAGCCAGCAAGGTCGCACGCAGCACGCCCTGCACCCGCCCGGCGAGGTCAGGCCGATAGTCGAACGGCGCCGTTTCATCCATATAGGTGGACTGGCACATCTCCAGCTGGATCGCATGCACATTGCTGGCTGGCTGGCCATAATGGCGCGTGATATGGCCGCCCTTGAAGCGACCATTCACGGCCACGCTGTACTCTTGCTGCGCCAGCGCGCGCGCCACAATGGCCTCGCTCAGGCCCGGCGCGCAGCTGCGTCCATCGGCCGTGCCAAAGTTCAGGTCAGGCAGCTTGCCCTCGAAGAAGCGCGGCACGATGGAGGCGATCGAATGCGCATCCCACAGCACCACCCGGCCATGCAACGCCAGCAAGCGATCCAGTTCGGCGCGCAACTGGTCGTGGTACGGCTTCCAGTAAGCCTGCAACCGGCGCTGCACTTCCGCTTCATCCGGCACCTGCCCGGCCAGATACAGCGGCTCACGGTGGAAGGTGTCGATCGGGCACAGGCCCGTGGTGTCCTGCCCCGGATACAGATTGGTGTTCTCGGGCGGGCGATTCAGGTCGATCACATAGCGCGACCAGCGCGCTGACAGCACCGAGGCGCCGATCTCGCCGAGGAAATCGTACAGCCGCACCAGATGCCAGTCGGTGTCGGCCCGTTCGCTGGCGGCCAGCGCCATGCGGGCCGCGATATCGTCCGGGATGTCGGTGCCCACATGGGGCATGGACACCAGCAGGGGAATGCTGCCCGCCTTGAACTGATAATTCATGATGCGCCTCTTACGGTAGCAATGCCGTGAACAGGTTTTTGCACGATGCACTCAACTCGCCCTTGATCACCATCTCCTTGGCGGCCGCGATATCCGGCGCGAAGAAGCGGTCGGCATCAAAGAACGCGACCTTCTGGCGCAGCTGCGCATGCACGTGCTCCAGATGCGGCGAGGTTTTCAGCGGACGGTGGAAGTCGATGCCCTGCGCCGCCGCCAGCAATTCAATCCCGACGATGACAGCTGTATTGTGCGCCATATCATCGAGACGGCGCGCCGCAAAGGTGGCCATGCTCACATGATCCTCCTGATTTGCCGAAGTCGGAATGCTGTCGACGCTGGCCGGATGTGCCAGCGACTTGTTTTCCGACGCCAGCGCCGCCGCCGTCACATGGGCGATCATGAAACCGGAATTGACGCCCGGATCGCGCACCAGGAACGGCGGCAGGCCGGACAGGGTAGCGTCGATCAGCAACGCGATGCGGCGCTCGGAGATGCTGCCGATTTCGGCGATCGCCAGCGCCAGCGTGTCGGCCGCGAAAGCCACCGGCTCGGCATGGAAGTTACCGCCCGAAACGATCTGCGACAGGCCGCCCGCAGCGTCAGGGAAGATCAGCGGGTTGTCGGTGACGGCATTGGCCTCGATCAGCAGGGTGCGCGCCGCATTGGTAATCAGGTCAGCGCAGGCGCCCATGACTTGCGGCTGGCAGCGCAGGCAGTACGGGTCTTGCACGCGCTCGTCGCCGACCAGATGCGAAGCGCGGATCGCGCTGTCGGTGACCAGCTGGCGATAAATGGCGGCAGCGGCGATCTGGCCCGGCTGGCCACGCACCTCATGCACCCGTGCGTCGAAGGGCGAATCGCTGCCCTTGGCCGCATCAATCGACAGCGAACCGGTGACCATGCCCGCTTCCAGCAGGCGCTCGGCCATGAACAGGCCATGCAGCGCCAGACCGGTCGACACCTGCGTGCCGTTGATCAGCGCCAGCCCTTCCTTGGCCGCCAGCACCACCGGCGCGATGCCAGCCGCTTTCAGCGCGTCGGCGGCCTGCATCATCACGCCATGCACGCGCACTTCGCCCACGCCCAGCATCGCCAGCGTCATGTGCGACAACGGCGCCAGATCGCCGGAAGCGCCGACCGAGCCCTTGGCCGGAATGGCCGGCATGATGCCGGCGTTGTACAGCGCGATCAGGGTATCGACGATCAGTGGACGCACGCCGGAGAAACCGCGTGCCAGACTGCCGATCTTCATCAGCATGATCAGGCGCACCACGGCGTCCGACAGCAGGTCGCCGGTGCCGACCGAGTGCGACAGGATCAGGTTGCGCTGCAGCTGTTCCAGCTTGTGGTCCGGGATGCGGGTCTTGGCCAGCAGGCCGAAACCGGTGTTGATGCCATAGGCAGCATCGCCCTTGGCGACGATGGCCTGCACGGCGGCAGCCGACGCTTCGATCACCGGATAGGCCGCAGCGGCCAGCGTCAGCGGGCCGGCGGCGCTCCAGACGGTGCGCAGTTCGGACAGCGTCATCTTGCCCGGGTTCAGGGTCAGTGCTTGGGGAGTAGTGGTCATGTTGGTCATCTCTTATTTAATCATGGGCAGGTTCAGGCCATTGCGCTTGGCGCAGGCGATTGCCGTGTCATAGCCGGCGTCGGCGTGACGCATCACGCCCGAACCGCAGTCGTTCACCAGCACCCGCGCCAGACGCTTGGCGGCGGCATCGGTGCCATCGGCCACGATCACCACGCCGGAGTGCTGCGAATAGCCCATGCCGACGCCGCCGCCATGGTGCAGCGAGACCCAGGTGGCGCCGCCAGCGGTATTCAGCAAGGCGTTCAGCAGCGGCCAGTCGGACACCGCATCGGTGCCATCCTTCATGCTTTCGGTCTCGCGGTTCGGGCTGGCGACCGAGCCGGTGTCGAGGTGGTCGCGGCCGATCACGATCGGCGCTTTCAGCTCGCCGTTGCGCACCATCTCGTTGAAGGCCAGACCGGCGATGTGACGTTCGCCCAGTCCCAGCCAGCAGATCCGCGCTGGCAAGCCCTGGAAGGCGATGCGCTCGCGCGCCATGTCCAGCCAGCGGTGCACATTGGCGTGGTGCGGGAACAGTTCCTTGATCTTGGCGTCGGTCTTGTAGATGTCCTCAGGATCGCCCGACAGCGCCACCCAGCGGAACGGCCCGCGCCCCTCGCAGAACTGCGGCCGGATATACGCCGGCACGAAGCCGGGGAAGTCGAACGCGTTTTTCACGCCCTGGTCGAACGCGACCTGGCGGATGTTGTTGCCGTAGTCCACGGTGGGGATGCCCATGGCCTGGAAGTCCAGCATGGCCTGCACGTGCACCGCGCAGCTCTTCGCCGCGGCATTGCGCTGCGAGGCGTGCTGCGTCGCGTCGGGCTGGGCGGTCTTCCAGCTCTCGTCGCTCCAGCCCGAGGGCATGTAGCCGTTGACGAGGTCGTGGGCCGAGGTCTGGTCGGTCACCATATCCGGCACCAGCCCACCGGCCTTGGCACGCTGCGCCAGTTCCGGCAGCACGTCGGCCGCATTGCCGAGCAGGCCGATCGACACTGCCTTGCCTTCGGCCGTGTACTTCTTGATGCGCGCGAGCGCGTCGTCCAGGTCGGTGGCCTGCTCGTCCAGGTAGCGGCTGCGCAGGCGGAAATCGATGCTCGATTGCTG
>JBGSBQ010000495.1:0-3599 GCA_041730475.1 Sphingomonadaceae bacterium | reverse complement strand
CCCCCTGCCGGGCGGCGCCCCCCGCCCCCCCCGGTTCGCCCCGGGGCCGCGGGGGCGCGCACGCGCCCCTCGCCCACCCCGGGGGCCCCCCCCCATGTTTTCCGGGGGGGGGCGCGGCCCCCCCCGCGCGCTGCTGGCGCGATCCGGGCGCGCTGCGCCGACTGCCCCGGCAGTCACGGCCGCGCCATCAAGGCGGAAGTAGCCGACTTGCTGCGCCAGTTCGAACGCCTGCGCGTGCATGGCGTCTGCCGCGGCGGCGGCTTCTTCGACCAAGGCCGCATTCTGCTGGGTCACGCTGTCCATTTCGGTGACGGCGCTGTTGACCTGCTCAATCCCATGTTCCTGCTCGGCGCTGGCCTGGCTGATGGCGCCCATGATGGTGGTCACCTTCTCGACGCTGGCGACGATGTCGCTCATGGTGGCGCCTGCGGCATGCGCCAGTTCACTGCCGGCGGCAATGCGCTCGGTGGAATCGCTGATCAGCGTCTTGATTTCCTTGGCAGCGCTGGCCGAGCGCTGCGCCAGATTGCGCACTTCGCTGGCAACGACGGCAAAGCCGCGCCCCTGCTCTCCGGCGCGGGCCGCTTCCACCGCCGCATTCAGCGCCAGAATATTGGTCTGGAACGCGATACCGTCGATGACGCTGATGATGTCGACGATCTTGTGCGCGTAATCGTGGATGCTTTCCATGGTCTCCACCACTTGCGTAACCACCGCGCCACCCTTGCCGGCCACGGCCGATGCACTCAGTGCCAGCTGATTGGCTTCCCGCGCATGGCTGCTGTTTTGCTTGACGGCCAGCGTCAGTTCTTCCATTGCCGACGCCGTTTCTTCCAGCGCGCTGGCTTGCTGCTCGGTACGGCGCGACAGGTCCAGGTTACCGCTCGCGATTTCCCGCGAGGCGGCGTCAATCGCCACCGCGCCATCACGCACCTTGCCGACCGTGGTCGCGAGACGACCAGTCATGTCGCTCAAGGCATCGAATAGCTGGCCGATTTCATCCCGGCGGCCATGCGCGATCGTGGCACGCAGGTCACCATTGGCCACTTGCGCACTGAGTGCGGCAGCGCGCTTCAAAGGACCGACGATGCTGCGCGTCAGGGCCGTCGCCAGCAAGGCGCCGAGCACCAGCGCGCCAATGCCGAGACCAGCCAGCAGCACGCGGCTGCTGCTGAACTGGCTGTCCGAGGCGGCTGCCAGCGCCTGGGCTTCACGGGTCTGGTATTCCAGTTGCTGCGTCAGGGCCTGCAGATAAGCATTGAAGACGCCGTCCATCTGGTGGTCGATCAGATCGGCCACCTCCTGTACCCGTCCCATGTCCTTCTGCTTGAAGATCTCATTGCGCAGGCTCAGGTAAGCAGTCTTGCGGGCCGCGACCGCGCGCAGCAATTGTTGTTCGGCGGTACTGTGGGGCAAAGCTGCCAGCCGCGTTTCGAGCGCGGCCTGTGCCGTTTCACCCGCCGTCAGCTGGGCCTGGAAAATGTCAGCCACTTCAAGGCTGTCGCTGCGGGCCACCGACATGGCCCGCAAGCCGTTCAGTTGTACCGCGCCGAGCAGTTCGGACGCCAGTTGTTGCTTGGCCAGTTTCTCGTTGACGAGGTTGGACGTCGTGTCATTCGCTGTCTGCAGTCGCCACAGCGATACGGCCGACATGCAGGCCATGATCAGCAGCAGCGCTGCAAATGAGGCGACGACACGGACACTGGTGCTGGGTTGGAGATGTTTCATAAAATGCTGTAAGGCAATAATTGGGGATATGGTTAGCTTACCTGTCAAATGTGACGCCCTAGTTACAAACCAGAAATAAATTGCCGAATATCACTTATTCTTGCACTAGTACACTTCAGGCGGGCCGCCGCCGCATGCCCTGCCGCAGACCCCGGACAGCCATGGGACAAACACGGGGCGCAGCGGGCGCACACCGGGCATCACTGGTGCGTTGCCAAGCTCGTTGGTGTAAAGTAGTATATATTATGACTCTTAAAGATCACCATCCTGCCATGTCCAACCGTCCCTTTGCCCACATCGCTGAACCACCCGCCCCGCTGCTGAGTATGCCGTGGCTACGCCTTGGTTTCCGCCCCTTCTACCTGCTGGCAGCGCTGTTCGCCGTGCTCAGCGTGCCGCTCTGGCTGCTGGCTTATACCGGCCATGGCGCCAGTCTGCCGAATCTCACGCTGCTCTGGCACATGCATGAGATGAGCTTCGGCTTCATCGTCGCCGTGGTCATCGGCTTCTTGTACACGGCCGCCCGCAACTGGACCGATCGCTGGACCCCGCGCGGCCGTCCTCTGGCCTTGCTGGCGGGCCTGTGGCTGGCCGGCCGGATCGCCATGCTGCTGGCGCCACCGGCCGTAGCCGCCGCCATCGACCTGCTGTTTCTGCCGGTCTCTGCGTGGCCCTTGTACCGGGTGCTGAAACAGGCGGGCAACACCCGCAATCTGCCTATGCCCGGCCTGTTGCTGCTGCTGGCGCTGGCCAATGGGGTGTATCACGCGGCAGCGCTGGGCTGGCTGACGCTGTCGCCGCTACTCCCGATTCACGCCGCGCTGCTGATCGTGGTCCTGCTGGCGACCATGATCGGCGGCCGCGTGCTGCCCGGCTTCACCAAAAATATGGCGCCCGGCAGCCTGCCGTACAGCGATGCGCGACTCGACCGGGCCGGCATGCTCGCACTGGTACTGGCGGCCGTGACATGGCTGCTGCTGGCTGCCGGCGTGCGCTGGATGCCGGCCCCGCTGGCGGCGCTCGCCTGTGCCAGCGCCGGCCTGCTGCTGCTGTGGCGCCTGTCCGGCTGGTGCACGCTGAAAACCCTGCGTTACCCACTGCTATGGATATTGCATTGCTCGTATGGCTGGATCGGTGTCGGCATGCTGCTACTGGCAGCGGCGGCACTGGGCCTAGGCACCAGCAGCAGTGCGCTGCACGCGCTGACGGTGGGCGCTTTATCCGGTCTGATCATCGGCATGATCACCCGGACCGCGCTGGGACACACCGGACGCCCGCTGCGCGCCGGCCGTGCCGAAACCGCAGCCTTCCTGCTGCTGCAGGGCGCAGCGCTGCTGCGGCTGGCGGCCAATCTGACGCCGCTGGCGGCGCGTGAGGCGCTGCTGTGGGCCACGGCCGGCGGCTGGTGCGCCGCCTTCGCCGTGTATTTATGGGTGTATGCGCCCTACCTGCTGGCACCCCGCCTTGACGGCAAGGACGGCTAAGCGCTACTTGACGCGCTGCTTCTCCAGCTTGCGCGCCAGCGTGCGGCGATGCAGGCCAAGGCGGCGCGCCGCTTCGGAGATATTGAAGTCCGTCTCGGCCAGCACCGCATGGATGCGCTCCCACTCCAGCGTCTTGATCGACGTCGAGCGATTCGTCAGTTCCAGCTCGGCGGCACCGGCCACGTGCTCGAAGGCGGCCTCGATGTCGTCCGTATTGGACGGCTTGGCAAGGTATTGGCAGGCCCCTAGCTTGATCGCTTCGACCGCCGTATTGATGCTGGCAAAGCCGGTCAGCACCACGATCAGCATGGCCGGGTCATGCTGGTGCAGCATCTGCACACAGGCCAGTCCCGAGGAATTGCCCTTCAGTTTCAGGTCCACCACGAC
>JBGSBQ010000494.1:0-3601 GCA_041730475.1 Sphingomonadaceae bacterium | reverse complement strand
GCCCACGTGGCGGAATTGGTAGACGCGCATGGTTCAGGTCCATGTGCCGCAAGGTGTGGGGGTTCGAGTCCCTCCGTGGGCACCACAAAATTCCGCAAAAAAGCCGCAAACTTTCACGAGTTTGCGGCTTTTTTCATTTCTGCCCTCCGCCCCCCACCGGCGTAACCTTGGGGTCAGACGGGGACGCCGAGTCCCGTCGGGTCTGACCCCGGCTTTGCTGTGGGGCTACCGCAAGCGCTGGCGACCATTTCGGAACACAGCGTCTTTGCAATGGGATGTCAGCCATGATGCGAGACGGGACCATCCTTGGTCCCGCACCGCTCATCGCTGCTTGACGAGGGACCTAGCCCCCCCCCGCCATCGATTCAGGAAACAGTGGCGCTGCTGGCCAGCCTGGCCAGATACCATTCAACCAGCGCCACCAACGCGGCCGACACCGCGAGCAGTGGCATCAGCGCGCACAGGGCCGCCGTCGTCAGCAGCATCGGTGCTGACGCTGAGCGCCATGCGCCCGGCAGCAACTTGGGCAACCAGCCGGCGCCGGGCTTGCGGCGTTTGAAGAACATCACCCAGCCCGACACCAGCGAAAACAGCACGCTCAGTCCGAACACCAGCAGCAAGGCCTGATTCCACCAGCCAAACTCACCCCGGTGAAAAGGAATACCCAGCGCAGTCGCCTTCCCGAAAGTTTTCTCACTATCCCAGCCGGCGAAATACAGGCGTTCACCGGTAAAACTATCCAGCATCAGCTTGAAGCGTTGCCCCGGCTGGCTGTGATCGATCGATTGGATGCGCCACACACCCGTTTCGCCAGCCGGCGGCGTCAACTGCATCGCCACCTGCGGCGCCTGCTGGCGCGCCAGCTCCCAGGCGCGTTGATAGCCGATTGGGACGTGGCCAGTCAGTACCGTCGATGTATAGTCACGCGGCGCGGCCTGCGTCGCCTGTCCGCTCCATTCGGCCAGCCGCTGGATCTGGTCGCCGGCGCGCTGGCTCCAGGTCAGCCCGGTCAGCAGGATGATCAGGCTGACCAGCCCCAGTGCCACGCCGAGGAAAGCATGCCACTGGCGCCACGCGTTGCGCCCGCGCGCACCAGCCTGCGGCAGGCCGCGCTGGGTACCACGCGGCCACCACAGATAAACACCGGTCAGCAGCATCACCATCATCCAGCTGGCGGCCAGTTCAATCAGCCAGCGCCATCCTTCCCCCTGCAGCAGGCGCGAATGCAGGCGCTGCGCCCACAGCTTGAAGCGGTCATCGACCGCCATGCTGCCCAGCACCCGCAAGGTGTAGGGATCGATATAGATCGCCACCGGCGCCTGCGCCCCTTTCGGCAACATCGCCGCGTGGCCGTCATGCGCGGCCGCAGCCGCCGCATCCGGGCCATACACCAGCAGCACACTGGCGCCCGCATCCGCCGGAGGCTGTACCGATTTCAGCCGCATCATCATCGGTGCACTCGCATCGGCGACTGCCACGACCCGGTCCAGCGACTGCATCGCGCCACCTGGCACCACCCGATCCAGATGGCGATACAGAACCTGCTCGATCTGCGGCGTAAAGATATACAGGATGCCGGTCAGCAGCGCCACCAGCACCAGCGGCGAGGTCAGCAACGCCGCCCAGAAATGCACCCGCCAGAACAGGCTGCGCCGCTGCGCCAGCCGCCGGGCGGTGCCATCAGGATTAAAGGTCATACTTGAGCTCCGCGATTACCGTGCGCTGTGGATAGGGATGGAAATTCCAGTAGCGGTAATTATTCAGGTTATCGATGCCAAGCGCAACGCTCCACTGTTGATTCACCCGGTAACGTGCGCGCACATCGGTGGTGAAGTATTTACTGGCGCCCTGATAGGCAAAGCCATTCGGATCGGAGTTATCCAGCGTCGAGAACTGCGGCCCGCTGTAATGCGCCGCCAGCGTCAGCGCCAGCTGATCGTTAACCTGGTAAGACGCCACGCCGGTGGCGCGCCATTCCGGAATGCGCGGTTGCCATTTACCTACACTGGCCGGGAATTTATCGTTGCGGGCGATCTTTGAATCAGTCCAGGTCAGGCTGCTACTCAGGCCCAGCCCGCGCAGCAACACGTCGCTGGCCTCCAGCGCCGTCTCCAGTCCCTTGGTGCGGATCTGGTCGACGTTCTGGATATTCGTCACATTCGGCGTGACCAGCACATTGGTTTGCGAATATAGGCTGTCGCGGGTACGCTCCCCGAACGCTGTCAGGCGCAGCCAGCCCTGCTCCAGCTTGCGCTCGGCGGTCCACTCCGTAGTCCACGACTTCTCCGGTTTCAAGTTCGGATCATTGTTGATCAACTGGCCGCTGGCGTTGATGCCGCCCTGATATAGCTCGGCCACCGTCGGCATCCGTACGGCGCGCCCCAGCGAAGCCTTCAGCACCCACTGTTCACTGGCCTGCCAGGCCAGCGCCACCTTCGGCGACGCAAAACTTTCGCTACGCTCCGAATGGCGCACGCTGCTGGCCGGATTCGAGGTCAGGCCATCATGCGCCTGCCAGTGTTCGAGACGCAGACCCAGTACCGTCTTCCAGCCCGGTGCAAACTTCCAGGCATCCTGCGCATACAGGCTGTTGATCTCGGTCTTGCCGCTGAACGCACTATTACGGCCCGCCGCCACGCCATCGATCCAGTTGCTGCTTGCGTTTTCCTGCGTCGCCAGCTTGTAGGCTTCGCGCTGGTAGCCAAACTCCACGATGTGCGCGCCATTCAGGCCCTCCGGACGCCAGACGCCTTTGCTGGCGAAGGTATTCCAGCCAGTACCCGCCTGATTGACGATACGGCCCGCGCCACCAGCCGCGGCAGCGGGCAAGGCGATGGTCGGCGCACGCAACTCGTCCTTTTTATAGTCATACAGGCTGGCCGCCAGCTCCCAGTCGAACACCCCCTTGGTATTCGACTTGAGCGACCAGCCGTGCATCAGGTGTTCCAGCGTTTCATTGGACAGATTGAAGTCGGTCTGGCCCAGCGTGTAGCTGCGGCCGCCAACGTTCACGGCACCGCTGTACACCGGCTGGCCGGCGGCATTGCTCAGGTAACTGGCGGGACGGTTTTGCGAGTCGTTCTTCCACCAGCCCAGCGTGTAGCTGGCGCGCACGGTCGGCGAGAAATCATAGGCCAGCTTGGCCTTCACATGATCCTGAACCGTATCGTACTGGGTACCAGTGCCAAGGATCTGGATCGGCTTGCCGGCCCGGTCCAGCCCCGACACCGCCCCCGTGACGGGCACGCCAGTGCTGCTGGCCGCCGTGGCCAGCGGCTTGGTCACGAAGGTCAATGGCTGGCCATCGCTGTCGTTACGGCTGACATCGATGAACCACGACCACTGGCCAGCCCGGTCGCCCAGCGAGAAGCTGCCCTGCTTGCCGCTGTAATGGTCGTCGGTGTTATACAGTTCAAAATGCTGGCGCGACAGGGTCAGCTTGGCATGTGCTTCGAACCGGCTGGGCATCCGGGTCACATAATCGACCACGGCACCAACCGAATTGCCGCCATACGCGGCCGAAAACGGGCCATACAGCACATCGACCCGTTCGATTTCCTCCGGACTGACCATGCCCCAGCGCGGCGCGTAAGTCGCGCCG
>JBGSBQ010000493.1:0-3604 GCA_041730475.1 Sphingomonadaceae bacterium | reverse complement strand
GCCAGGTGTAGTGGGCCACGCCGTCCTCCACCCGCAGCGCGGAGCGCCCGAGGTCATGGGCCAGCTGCTCGTAGCGCATGGTTTGCTCGAAGGCCTGACCAAAGTCGTGGCAGCTCAACAGAATCAAGCCATACACGGTATAGGTGCCCAGCTTGAAACGCTCGCCCACGTGCAGGCCGAAATGCGGATCGTCACACAAGCCGGCAGCCACGTCGAGCAGGTGCACATAGGTAGCGGCCGGCAGCGCTTCCGGTAGCGGCCACAGAGCGCCAGCCGGCAGGCCCGCCGCCCGTTCCAGCGCTGCCGCCGGTACGCTGCGCGCCGCCGCCGCTTCCAGCAGCGGTTGCAGGTAGGAGCCGGCCACCCGGCGTGCGGGCGTCAACTTGGCATGATCGAACAAGGCGGATGTCATGAAAGCGCAAGACCTCAACAAATGACTCTTTTAAGCTGACGTTCATTATCAGCCAGGTGCGCGCCAGTATATCAAGCACACCGCAACGTAGACAGGAAAACCATGAAACGCTGGAACGGTTGGGGCGACGAGACCATAGAATTCGCGCTGAACGAGGACGCTCTGGCGTTTCTGGCGCAGCGCATCGGCAAGGGCACGGCGTTCCCGGACGCGCCGTTCGAGCGCGCCTGCGCCGCCATCGCGCCGACGCGCCTGCCGCCACACCGGCTGATCGACACCAGCGCGGCGCTGCGGCTGCGCCATGCGCTGGGTCAGAGCCTGCCGGACTGGCTGCGCCTGCGCTACGGCGTGATCGACACGGCACCCGATGGCGTGGCCTTTCCCGAAAGCACGGACCAGGTAAGGGAGCTGATGACCTTCGCCGGTCAGACCGGCGTGATCCTGATCCCGCACGGTGGCGGCACCAGTGTGGCCGGCCACCTGAGCGTACCGGCTGGCAGCCGTCCGGTGCTGGCCGTCAGCCTGACCCGCTTGCGCCAGCTGCACAGCCTTGACACGATGGCGCAGCTGGCCACCTTTGGTGCCGGCGTGCTGGGACCGGATCTGGAAGCGCAACTGCGCGCCCATGGCTACACGCTGGGCCACTTCCCGCAGTCATTCGAGTATTCGACGCTGGGCGGCTGGGTGGTGACGCGTTCGTCCGGTCAGCAATCGCTGCGCTATGGGCGCATCGAACAACTGTTCAGGGGCGGCAAGCTGGAAACCCCGTCCGGCACGCTGGAACTGCCGACCTTCCCGGCATCGGCGGCCGGTCCCGACCTGCGCGAACTGGTGCTGGGCTGCGAGGGCCGGCTCGGCATCCTGACCGAAGCCACGGTGCGCATCACGCCGCTGCCAGAGTACGAATCCTTCCACGCCGTGTTCTTCCCGGATTGGGCGGCCGCTGAAACGGCGGTGCGCGAAGTGGTGCAGGCTGGCCTGTCGCTGTCGATGCTGCGCCTGTCGAACGCGCTGGAGACGGTGACGATGCTGGCGCTGGCCGGCCATGCGCGGCTGATCGCGGCGATGGAGCGCTATCTGGCATGGCGCGACTGCAAGGACGGCAAGTGCATGCTGATGATAGGCGTCAGCGGGCGCAAGCCGCAGGCGCGGGCCGCCCTGCGTGCCGCGCTGGCGCTGACGCGCGCGCATGGCGGCGTACATCTGGGCCGCAAGATGGGCGACAAGTGGAAGCAGAACCGCTTCCGCAATGTCTACCTGCGCAACGCGGCATGGCAGCACGGCTATGCCATCGATACGGTTGAAACGGCGGTCGACTGGCCGCGCGTCGGCGCCATGATGCAGGCTGTCGAGACGGCGGCGCACGATGCGCTGGGCCAGCACGGCGAGAAGGTGCACGCCTACACCCATCTGTCGCACCTGTATGCGCAGGGCGCCAGCGTGTACACCACCTTTGTGTATCGTCTGTCCGGCGATTATGCGCAGGATCTGGCGCGCTGGCGCACGCTCAAGCATGCCGCCAGCAGCGCCATCGTGGCGCACGGCGGCACCATCAGCCACCAGCATGGCGTCGGTAGCGACCACGCGCCCTATCTGCACGCGGAGAAGGGCGAAGTCGGGATGGCAGCGCTGCGGGCGCTGGCGCACCACTTCGACCCGCAGCAGCTGATGAACCCCGGCAAGCTGCTGCCGTCCGACGAGGCGGCAGCATGACGCCCTGGTGGCAGGCTGGCGGCCGCGCCGCGCTGCCCGAGGTGCTGGCGCGCGACTGGGACCTGATCGTCATCGGTGGCGGCATCACGGGCGCTGGCATCCTGCTGGAAGCGGCGCGGCGCGGACTGAACGTGCTGCTGGTGGAACAGCGCGACTTCGCCTGGGGCACGTCGAGCCGTTCGTCGAAGCTGGTGCATGGCGGTTTGCGCTACCTGAAGGAGGGACAGTTCGGACTGACGCGCGAATCGGTGCACGAACGGGAACACCTGCTGCAGCAGGCGGCCGGGCTGGTAGAGCCGCAGAGCTTCGCCTTTGGCAGCTATCGCGGCCGCAAGCCGGGCCGCAAGATGTTTTTGTTCGGCCTGAAGATCTATGACCTGCTGGCCGGGCGCGGTCTGCGCCAGCGCCATTTCTATGGCCGCGAGGAGCTGGCGGCGCTGGCGCCGAATATCGGCGCTGATGGCCTGCAAGGCGGCATGGTGTACACCGACGCCAAGACTGATGATGCGCGACTGGTGCTGCGCGTGCTGCAGGAAGCGCGGCATCACGGCGGCGTGGCGGTGAATTATCTGGCGGTGCAGACGCTGTTGCGCGACGGCGCCGGACAGGTGCATGGAGCACTGCTGCGCGATGGCCTGAGCGGCGCCGAGCAGGCGGTGCATGCGCGGCTGGTGATCAGCGCCACCGGCGTCTGGGCCGATGGCCTGCGGGCACAGGGCGGCGCCGCGCCGCGCTTGCGGCCGCTGCGCGGTAGCCATCTGGTGCTGCCGGCATGGCGTTTGCCGCTAGCGCAGGCGGTCAGCCTGATGCATCCGGCCGATGGCCGCCCGGTGTTCGCCTACCCATGGGAAGGCGTGACGCTGGTCGGCACCACGGATGTCGATCATCAGCAAAATCTGGCCCGCGAGGCCGCCATCACGCGCGCCGAAGTTGACTACCTGATGGCGGCCCTGCAGGCCCAGTTCCCGCAACTGATGCTGGACGAAAGCGATATTCTGGCCAGCTATGCCGGCGTACGTCCGGTGATCGACAGCGGCCAGAAAGATCCGTCACGCGAAGGTCGCGACCATGCGCTGTGGCTGGAGCAGGGCCTGTTGACTGTCACTGGCGGCAAGCTGACCACCTTCCGCGTGATCGCGCTCGATGCGCTGAAGCTGGCGGCGACGCTGCTGCCGCACTGGCATCCTGACCTGACTCCGGTGCCGGTGTTCGGCGCGGCACTGCCGCTGCACTTCAGCCGCCAGCTCAGCGTGACGCAGGCACTACGCCTGCAGGGGCGCTACGGCGCACAGGCGCAGGCCCTGATCGATGCCGCGCAGGACGGCGAACTGGAGACCATCCCCGGCACCGAAACGCTGTGGGTCCAGCTGCGCTGGGCGGCGCGCTGCGAGGCAGTGCATAAATTGGAGGACCTGCTGCTGCGGCGCAGCCGCATCGGTATTCAGCTGCGCGGCGGCGGGGTCGAGATGCTCGCGCGGA
>JBGSBQ010000492.1:0-3641 GCA_041730475.1 Sphingomonadaceae bacterium | reverse complement strand
GTTGTTGCGGCGTCAGCCCGGGCGACTTGGCTGCCATCACGTTGTCGATGTAACGCTGGGTTTCCGCCTTGGGATCGATGCGGTCGACGCGTAGACCCGGCACCGTGCCGGCCAGCGTGGTAGTCAGGTGCGCCGCCGGGTCCGTGGTGCTGAGATGGACGGTCTTGCCGCGTTCGGTCAGACCGAGCGCCAACGCAGCGGCAATCGTGGTCTTGCCGACGCCACCTTTGCCCATGACCATGATCAGGCCGCGGCCGGCCGCCGCCAGTTGGTCGACCAATTGATCCAGACCTTGCAGCGGATCAGTCGCCTGCGTTGCCACGCTGCTGCCGCTGACCGCTTCAGCATGCGAGGCGAGCAGCGCGCGCAAGGCAGGCAGGCCAACCGTATCGAAGGCCCGCAGGGGTACCTGATCTTGTGGCAGTGTTTGCAACACCGGTGGCATCGTTGCCAGGGCCTGTTGTTCGACCGCTGCCAAAGCGCAAGCGACTTCATCATTGGGATCACTGGCGTGAAATACACCATTGATGACGAGACGCTGCTGGAGCAAGCCGAGTGCGCGCAGTTCTTCGGCGGCGCGTGCTGCCTCGGCCATCGCCCCCTGGTCGGCGCGCGCGACCAGAATCACGGTGGTGCGCGCCGGGTCACTCAAGGCCGCCAGAGCCGCCTTGAAGCGCTGCTCCTGCATCTTCAATCCCGAATGCGGCCCCAGGCAAGAGGCGCCGCGATCATTGCCGGCCAAAAAACCACTCCATGCTTGTGGCAAGCTGAGCAGACGCAGCGTATGCCCGGTCGGCGCCGTGTCGAACACGATGTGGTCATAGTGCCCGCTCGGGGCGGCCAACAGGGCGGAAAATTCGTCGAATGACGCAATTTCAGTGGTACACGCGCCGGATAGTTGTTCGCGTACGGTAGCGCGCTCGCTGTCGGTGCTGCTGGCGCCCATCTGCGCCAGGACGCGCTGGCGATAGGCCTCCGCTGCCGTGTTCGGGTCGATGTTCAGGACCGATAAACCGGGTGCGCCGGGGACCGGAGTGGCGCAGTTGTGCAGCGTGATGCCCAGCATTTCATCGAGGTTGGAAGCGGCATCGGTGCTGACCAGCAGTACCTGCTTGCCCGTATCGGCGAGCTGAAGTGCCGCAGCGGTGGACAGCGAGGTCTTGCCCACGCCACCCTTGCCAGTGAAGAAAAGATAAGGTGTCGGATGGAGCAGGAAGCCCGGCGTGTGAGTGTCCATGGTCATGACCTTGAGAACGGGTGAGCATCTGCGCTGTCCTGAGACCGGCGCAGCGGCAAGCTATTTAGGACCACCAGGAAGGTGGTGATTAGCGTCGCCTCCTCGCCGGCCAGGCCGCAGATGATTGTCCATCTGATCTTACTGATTGTCGGACGGTAAAGCTATACGCGCTTGGTGCCCATGTCACGAATAGGGGCTGGGATCGGGTACCTTGCCGTCCAGTGCGTAACGGCCAAGGTCTTTCAGTTTGTAATCGATAGGGTCATGCAGCGTATGCACGCGCACGTTGCGCCAGTACCGGTCGAAGCCCAATTTGGCCGAGGTGGAGCGGGCCCCGGTCAGCTCGAACATCTGGCTGCTCACTTCCAGCCCCGCTGTGTGGGCCAGACATTTGGCTTCGGCCACGGCGATCGCCAGTTCGCCGCGCTGCTGCGCCGTCACTTGCGGGCCTTGCTGGAACAAGCGATCCAGTTCGCGCGCGGCGTGGTCGGCCAGTACGGCGGCCGGGCGCAGGCACAGCCACAGCTGGCCGTAACGGTGCTGCACCAGTGGGTCGTCGATGGCACGCTCGACGCCGGACGCCATCCACGGCCGGGTTTCCTCCAGCGTGTAGCGGCGGGCGGCTTCGAAGGCGCCTTCGCCGATGCCCAGGTAGAGATTCACCAAAATCATTTGTGCCAGCTGCGCACGCAGCGTCGCCTGCACCGATGGCTGGTGCGCGGGCGCCTGCAGCACCTGTGCGGCCGTCAGCGGCACCCGGTTGAAATGGACGTTGCCACTGTCGGTCTGGCGCTGGCCGAAGGCGTCCCAGTCGGCCTGCACCTCGATGCCGGGCTGGCGCGTCGGCACCACGCCGATCAGGGCGCTTTGCGTGATGGCGTCCCAGGCCGAGATCATCAGCCAGTCGGAACCGACCGAGCCGGACGAGAAGCTCTTGACGCCGTCGAGGAGATAGCCGCCGTTGCCATCGGCACTGGCGGTTGTGCGCCGATCCAGCGGGTTCAGGGCGTTGCCCCAGAACAGACTCTGCTGCACCGTCATGGCCAGCAGGTCGCGCTGCTGTTGTGGATTGCCGAACAGGCGGATGCTGGCCAGTTGCAGATGGTGGAAAGCATACACGTGGGCCAGCGCGCTGTCGGCGCGGGCGAGGATGCGTACCGTCTGATAGACCGTGAACCAGTCCGCGCCCTGGCCGCCGTACTGGGTCGGAATCGACAGTGTCAGCAGGCCGGACGCGCGTATCCACTCGCGTTCCTGCGCCGCGTGACCGCCCGCCTGATCGCGCGCCACGGCGCTGGCGGCGAGGCGCTGGGCCAGTTCGGTGGCGACATCGGCGGGAGTGCGGGCCTGGTCTGGCGCGGTGCTGAGGCTTGCTGGTGGCATGGTCGTTCCGTTCTTAGGTGTCGTGAATGTCGTTGTGCTGGGCCTGCGACGGGCACCTTTTTTTAGTATTGCGCCTGCGCTGCTCTAGCGTACACGAAGAAATACGGTTTTCTATATACGGAAAAGTCATGCAAAGGAAAACGCATAAGGAAGCGTGAAACGATTCGTTTTGAATTCATTGGTGCGGCATTAACCTTCTGCTACTTCAATAAGGGGATCGCACCATGAGTATTCTTCTGTTAGGCGGCAGTCCTGCCGTGCCATCGAGTTCCAGCCGTCTGCTGCTGCATGTGGGCGAACGTCTGGCTTTGCATGGCCACCGCAACAGCCGTCTGTTTGTTCGTGACTTGCCGCCGCGGGCGCTGCTGCACGCTGATACCGAAGACAGCGCGATCCGCCGCGCGCTGGCCGAAGTGGCCGCCGCCGACGCCATCGTGATTACGACGCCGGTCTATAAAGCCTCGTTCTCGGGCATCCTGAAAGCCTTCCTCGACCTGCTGCCGCAGGATGGTCTGGCCGGTAAGTTGGTGCTGCCACTGGCCACCGGTGGCAGCCAGTCGCACCTGCTGGCGCTGGACTATGCGCTGCGCCCGGTGCTGCAGGCGCTGGAAGCCCATCATGTACTGGGCAGCGTATATGCCACCGCCCAGCAACTGGCGTGGAAAGAGGATGCGGGCCTGACGCTGGATCCGGCGCTCGCCCAGCGCGTCACGATCGCCGTCGACCAACTGTCGGCCGCGCTGCATGCCCGCCGTCACCGTGCTGACGTCGCACCGCAGCCCTTACAGCCGCAGCCAGTTCGCTTGGCTCAATAACGCCAATAACGTCAGTAACGCCAATATCGTTCGCCATTCAAGGAGATTCACCATGACCAACGCCACCAAACACCAGTCGCGCCGCCAGACGCTGGGCCTGCTGTTTGCCGCCACCGTGCTGGCGGCCAGTGCGAGCACGCCAGTCGCGGCTCAGAGCGCGCAGGAAGTCCGTATCGGCTACCAGAAATACGGCACAATGACCTTGC